>NZ_JAKKUT010000001.1:300000-530297 GCF_029582805.1 Candidatus Synechococcus calcipolaris G9
TTTTGATGGTGGTGTGTTTGATATTAATGGCGTGAACGACTACGCTAACCTACTAGGAAATCCCACGGGCTTTGAATTTCTCAATACTGGCATCATTATCAATGAAGGCAACCTAGCTGTAGGTGCGGGGCAAAACCTGAGTTTGATGGGACATCAGGTGATTAATACAGGAACCCTTTCAGCGCCGGGGGGTACGATTACCATTCAAGCTGTACCCGAAACCGGTATGGTACGCATCTCCCAGGAAGGAATGCTCCTAAGTTTGGAAATTCCAGCGGATCGCATCCCCGCCGATGGCATTATTCAAGCGGTGGATTTACCGCGCCTGATTACCGGGGGCCCAGATCGCCCACGGGTCAATAGTGTGGTTCACAATGACGATGGCACCATTAGTTTGATCCATGACCCCACCAAGGTTCCCATGAATCGCAATACAGCGGTGGTGGGGGGAACCCTAGATGTCTCTAGTGGCACTGGACTAGGAGGGCAAATCAATGTCCTCGGTGAAAATATTGCCCTGATCAATGCCCAATTCGATGCCTCCGGTATCCTTGGTGGCGGCACGATGCTCATTGGTGGGGATTATCTAGGGGGCAGTACAGGAACGAATCGTTTAGATAGTAGTTTCAATGCCCAAAACCTCTTTATTAATCCAGGTAGCAGTCTCAATGCCGATGCCCTCAACCTAGGGGATGGCGGTACGGTCATTGCCTGGGCTGATAACGCAACCCAATTCCATGGCTTTATTTCAGCGCGGGGTGGCCCCAGTGGTGGTGATGGTGGCTTTGTCGAAACCTCTGGGAAACAGTTTCTATCAGCAACCGGCATGGTGGATGCCAGTTCTCCCTTGGGCAATGCGGGGATGTGGCTACTGGATCCAACCGATATTGAAATTGTACCAGGGGTGATAAGCCTCAACATAACGGCTGGCCCTGTATTTGGGGCTGATCCAATCATTTCGGTTAGCTCACAGTTAGGGGCGGGTCTAATTAACGCCGCCTTAGACCTTGGGACAAACGTCACAGTCACCACGACCAGTGATGGTACCGCCGCCGGTAATATTGTGGTTAACGCCCCTATTATTCAAACTTTGCCTCTCAATGCAACACTAACATTAAATGCTAACAATAATATTGAAATCAACCAACCGATTACTTTTTCGGGATTTGGTAATTTAATTTTGAACAGTGGGGGGATTGTCACTCAGTCTGCTCCTATTACAAACCTTAGTGCTGTGATTCTAGGAGGTTCTGGTTCTTTCTTTTTAACCCATTCTGGTAATCAATTGAATAGCTTAGAGGGTACGGGTACAATTTCTGGTTCTGTTAATATTGTGAATAACAGTGGGTTACTTAATATAGAGGGATTGCAAGCAGCATCTATTTCCATTGAAACAACTGGAATCTTACAAGGCAACAGTTTACCTATTCAAAGTTCCAGTGGTGGCATTAATATCCAAGCGGATAGTTTATCGTTGATGTCAACCTCTCCATTGACAGCAAATGGTGGCGGCAGTATCTCGATTAATACAATTAATAACATTTCCCTTGGGGGTGGTGGTACTGGCATTCAAACGAATGGTGGTGGCAATATTAATATTTTTTCGGGACAAAGTATAATCTTCACAAGTATTCCCGATGGGGTCAAAGTTATCACAAATAGCGGCGGCAATATTAATCTCCAGGCAAGTAATTTAATTCAATTACAAAGTAATGATGATGTTGCTCCCGACAAAATACATACCTTGGGAACTGGTGACATCACTCTGCGAGCTAATACGATCTTGACGACGGCCGAAAGTATTATCCAGGGTTCAGGCAAGATCAGTTTTCTGCCGAATAATTTTAGCAGTCCAATTACAATTGGTGATGGCCCAGTTCCCCCCGGGGCCTTACATTTGAATAGTCTTGTTTTGGGGGCAATCCAGCCCGGCTTTAATCAAATTGTGATTGGGGCCATGGATGGCACGGGGGTGATCAATGTAGAAACCTTGGTTAGTCCATTAAACACGAATTTGAGACTCAATACCCAGGCAGGCATTGGGATTAATAGTCCCTTAAATTTAGGCAGCTTTAATTTAACGCTGAATGGGGGTGGACTGGTTACTCAAAATTCACCCATCATCGTCACTGGCCTAGAATTACTGGGGGGCGGTACATTTAACTTAATGCATCCGGGCAATAACATTATGACTCTGGCAGCAAACACCAGTGGGGCAATTAATCTCAATACTGGCAGTGGCTTAAATATTGGCATGGTAGATGGTACGTTTGGTGTCAATACCAATGACAATATACTGAACTTAATGACCGGGGGTAATTTAACTCAAACGGCTCCGATTCAAACGGGTTCCCTAGGCTTAACCGTTAATGGTTCCGTAAGCTTAAATAATCCCAACAATCAAATCAATATTCTAGCTGCCCAAACCACAGGTAATTTTAGTTTAGTTAACAGTAATGAGATTATCGTTGGCTCCGTGAATCCCTCAGGCATTAATAGTGGCGGTAATGTGTTTTTGCAAACTCTCAGTGGCAATATTATCCTCAATCAACCCATTGCTGCGGCCGCTGGGGGCGATTCTATTGTCTTGGTTGCGGGAACTAACTTTATTAATAATGCCGGGACTTCTGCCCTAAGCGCCCCCAATGGTCGCTGGCTCGTGTACTCCACGGATCCCGCCAATAATATTTTAGGTGGATTACTCGGATCTGAACAATTTAGTACGATCTTTCCTGGCGGAGCTAACTTTAGTGGCAGTGGTTTTCTCTATCGAGTTGGCGGGCCGGTTTCACCACCACCAGCACCAACAACGGAATCAGCTACTACACCCCCACCAAAGCCTACCCTAGAAGAACCCATCCTAACGGCAGAAAATGTATTTGGTGATGAAATCAATCGAATTTTATTTGGACAAGAAGAGGACAATCTCGAAGAAATTGATGAAACGATAACTGAAATTGAACAGGAGCAAGTCACGGGTAGTACAACCTTCTTTCCTGGGGTTGAATTTGCCCGAGAGCAGATTGCCAATGCCCTGGATCAAGGGGATTTTAATACTGCCGTTGARTGGCTAGAACGACTCTATACCCATGAGTTTAGTGAGTATTTCCAGGAGATTTTTACCACCCCTGGCAGCAATACCCTAGTTAACCTGAGCATTAATAATGTTCAATCCCTACTCATGGATATAGGGCAGCAAACAGGACAAACTCCGGCCCTACTCTATACCTTTATTCGACCGGGACAACTGGATATTTTAGTGGTTACTCCCTCTGGGGAACCCATCTATATTCCGGTGCGGGAGGCGAACCAAGAGGCCCTTCAACAGGTGATGAATGCCTTTAACCGCGAGGTGAAGGATCCCTCAAAAACAAATACGAATAGTTACCTACCTGCGGCCCAACAACTCTATCAATGGATGATTGAACCCCTGAATGCAGAACTACAAGCACGGGGGATTGATACCCTATTGCTCTCAATGGATGAAGGATTTCGTACCTTACCCATGGCAGCCTTGCACAGTGGCGGTTTTGATCTCATTTCCAGCGCGGTTTCCGATACGCCAATGATTGTGGCCACGGGCAATGGTCAATTCTTAATCGAGACCTATAATCTAGGGCTGATTCCCAGTATTAATTTAATTGATACCCAGTTTCAGTCAATTCAAACATCCCGTATTTTAGCGATGGGTGCGTCAGAGTTTACAACCCAAAGTCCTCTGCCCGCGGTTCCCGTTGAGCTTGAGGTGATTAGTCAGCAGTTGGGAGGTGGCTCAGACTTTTTGAATCAAGCCTTTACGGTTTCCAATTTGGAAAGTCAGCGGCGGCGCGGCAGTTACAATGTGATTCATTTGGCTACCCATGGGGAGTTTAATGCCGGTAGTCCCAGTAATTCCTACATCCAGTTTTGGAATAGCCAATTGAGTTTAAGTGAGTTGCGAGATATTCGCCTAAATCGTCCCCCCACAGAGTTATTAACCCTCAGTGCCTGTCGGACGGCGGTGGGTAGCCGGGAAGCGGAGTTGGGCTTTGCCGGGTTGGCTCTACAAGCGGGGGTGAAAAGTGCGGCGGCGAGTCTCTGGTATGTGAGTGATGAGGGGACGTTGGCGCTGATGACGGAGTTTTATAATCAGTTGGAAACTGCCCCCATAAAAGCGGAAGCAATGCGTCAAGCCCAGTTAGCCATGGTACGGGGGGAAGTGACCATCGAGGGCGATCGCCTGCGGGGGAGTGGTGTGCGCGGTGGAGAAGGGATTGTCCTACCCCAAGAGTTAATGATTGAGGGTTCCCGGAATTTATCTCACCCCTATTTCTGGTCGGCCTTTACGTTGATCGGTAGTCCCTGGTAGGAAGAGGGGGATATTACGTTAGAAACGGATTAGTCTTGGTTACTCTCCCGGGGCTTTTTACTGCGCCAAAGCAATCGAATGGGCGTTCCCTGAAAGCCTAACTGTTTCCGAACCTGTCGCTCAATATAACGACGATAGTTATCCTTGAAGAGCTTACTATCATTCACAAAAATGGCGATCGTTGGCGGTTGGGTGGAAACTTGGGTGGCGTAATAAATTTTTCCTTGGCGACCTTGACGGGTGGCGGGAGGGCTATGCCAATGGATAGCATCCTGGACAACTTCATTAATGACCGATGTACTCACGCGGCGACGGTGTTGCTCAACGGCAGCCTGGATGGGTTGGAATAGTTTATCGAGGCGTTGGCCGGTGAGGGCACTGACAAAAATAACATCGGCCCAGTCTAGAAAGTTTAACCGCTGGTAGAGGCGATCGCGGTATTCGTTCATGGTGTAGGTGTCTTTTTCAACCGCATCCCACTTGTTCATGACAAGGACACAGGCCCGCCCCTGATCAGCAATGTGTCCCGCCAACCGTTGATCCTGCTCACTCACATCCTCTAGGGCATCCAGGACAAATAGAATCACATCGGCGCGATGAATGGCTTTGAAGGCGCGGTGAACCCCAAACATTTCCGGGCCATACTCCACACTTTTGCGACGGCGAATACCTGCTGTATCAATGAGCCGATAACGTTGGCCATCTCGCTCAATCAGGGTATCAATACTGTCGCGGGTCGTACCAGAAATGGGACTCACAATGGCGCGATCGCTCCCCAGTAAGGCATTGAGAATACTGGACTTACCCACATTGGGACGACCGGCAATGGCAATATTAATCTCCGCTTCAACCTCGGTGGCGATCGTCTCTGGCAAATAGGTAACCAGTTGATCCAGTAACTCGCCGGTACCACTGCCATGAATACTGGAGATCGGGTAGGGTTCCCCCAGACCTAATTGCCAAAAGTCTGCGGCTTGGGCAAGACCCTGCTGGGGAGATTCACATTTATTGACCGCTAGCAAAACTGGCGTGGATTGTTGCCGTAACCAATGGGCAATATCTTCATCCAGAGGTGTGGGGCCGTTTTGTCCATCCACGACAAAAATCGCCGCCTGGGCCTCGCTCAAGGCTAGAAGAGCTTGTTGGCGGATCAGGGGTAAAAACTCCGTCTCATCATCAAAAACCAGGCCCCCCGTATCCACCACCAAAAATTCGCGATCGTGCCAAAATGCAGGCCGATAGGTGCGATCGCGCGTCACCCCTGACGAGTCATGGACAATGGCATCCCGCTCACCGGTGAGGCGATTAACAAAGGTAGACTTACCGACATTGGGACGACCAATGACTGCAACAATGGGTAGGGACATTAGATCCACCCAAACCTAATGGGATTCGCAAAAATTGGCAGAAAGGCTAAAAATAAAGCGTTAGGATTCAAGCTGGCTATCGCGTTTGTACTGTTGATAGGCGGCAAAAAACAACCCCGCGATCGTTACGGGAATCAGGCCGAGGACAATGCCGCAGAGTAGAGGTTCAATCATAATGTTCTATGTTCTCGAAAGAAACGATGGCGAAAGGGTAAAGGGGATAATAACGTTAAAGGGTATAAAATCCCATGCAATCCTCAAGATACACTATTATCAAGGTTCTTGGGTAGTATATCCAGGATACTCAGGAGTTCAACAGGTTGGATCAAAACACCATACATTCCCCATGGCAACAGGGGAGCATCCTAGACGTGGCGATCGCCAGCTTGAGCGTCACTGGGGACGGGGTGGGGCGTTGGCAGGATCGGGTTGTTTTTGTTCCCGATACGGTTCCCGGAGATCGGGTGCGGGTGCGCTTAATCCGGGTGAAACCCAGCTATGCCCAGGGCCAATCCCTCGAACTATTGGAATCCTCTCCCCAGCGAGTCCGGCCGCCCTGCATTGTCGCGGATAAATGTGGCGGCTGCCAATGGCAAACCGTGGCCTATGGGGAACAGTTGACGGCGAAGGAAGCCAATGTATGCCATGCCTTGGAGCGCATTGGTCAGTTTAATCCTGTGCCCCTAGATAACATTGTGCCGGCCCCAGACCCCCTGGGCTATCGCAATAAGGTGACCTATCCCTTGGCCGAACACCAGGGCAGGGTTTTAGCGGGCTATTACCGCAAGGGCAGTCATCGCCTCGTGAATTTGAATCAATGTCCGGTTCAGGATGACCGCCTAAATCCACTCTTGGCCGGCATTAAAGGGGATATCCAAGATCACCGCTGGCCCATCTACCAGGAAAGAACCCATACAGGCAATCTCCGCCATTTGGGCTTACGGATTGGGCGGCGAACCGGGGAACAGTTAATTACCCTGGTGGGCCGCGATCGGGACTTACCCCAATTAGAGGCACAGGCCCAGACGTGGTTAGAGGACTATCCAGGGGCGGTGGGGGTCTGTTTTAATCACCATCCAGAGCCGGGAAATCGCATCTTTGGCGATCGCACCGAGGTGATTGCCGGCCAAGCCCATCTACGGGAAATTTTAGGGGGACTGGAATTTCAGATTGGCTCCACCACCTTTTTTCAGGTGAATACGGAGCAAGCCGAAAACCTGATTCATTGCCTTTTAGAGCACCTTGACCTTAGGGGTAACGAGGGAATTGTGGATGCCTATTGTGGTGTGGGAACCCTGAGTCTGCCCCTAGCCAAAAAAGGGGGGTGGGTTGTGGGCATTGAGCGTCATCGGGAATCGGTTGCTCAGGCCAGGATAAATGCCAAGAATAATCAAATTAACAATGCCGAGTTTATGGATGCCGCCGTGGAAGACTGGCTACCTCAGCACCAAGAAAAACCAGATATTGTGGTTCTGGATCCACCGCGAAAGGGGTGCGATCGCCGTGTATTGGCGGCCCTTTTGGCAACCAAACCAAGCCGAATTGTTTATGTGAGTTGTAACCCCGCCACCCTTGCCCGAGATTTGCGTGAGTTATGCCACCAGGGAGACTATAGACTAGAGCGAGTACAACCCTTTGATTTCTTTCCGCAAACGGCCCATGTGGAAACCCTTGCCTTTCTTTGTACCAACTGATCTAACTCAGCACCATGACTAATGCACTCACCGCTAGTTCGCCCCTGGTGATTTGGACAGGAATTGGCCTCCTCTTTTGCCGCTGGTTGCCGCCGATGATTCCCCGCTGGTTGGGGCGACTCCTCTACTGGGTGGGGGTACCGATACAGATTTTTACCCTGGTGCATCGAACGGATTTTTCCCAGTTAATTTGGTTCTCGCCGCTGTTAGCGTTTATTACGTTGGTGGTGGGGTTTGTGATTGCCCAGTTGTGTTACCCATTACAACGGCGGTGGTGTTTACCCCAATGGGTGTATTTTCGTCCCCCAGTAGTAGAGTTGGGCTTACCCCAGCAGGAGGAACGGCAGTATCAGGGAAGTTATTTACTCTCGTCTATTTTGGGGAATACGGGTTTTGTCGGCCTGGGTATTGCCACTCCCTTACTCTCTAGTAATGGTCTAGCCTGGGCCGTATTTTATGCCATTACCCAAAATGCGGTGGGAACCTATGGCTTAGGAGCCTTTTTATCTAGCTATTACGGCCGTGATCAGAATAGTCCCTGGTGGCTAAAATTTCGGGATGTCCTCACAGTCCCCACGATTTGGGCCTTTGGTTTGGGTTTGCTGAGTCGCTCCTGGGTGTTTGCACCGGTGGTCAGTCAGTCCCTAGATATGGAGGTGGCGATCGTGATTCCCACCGCCTTTATTTTGATTGGGATGCGCCTGAGTCAGTTACCCGGTTGGCAAAGTTTTCGCATGGCGGTTATTCCCACGGTAATCAAGGCCCTATTTTTACCTTTATTGATGACGATAGTGGTGTATCTCATGGGATTGCGGGGGGATCCAGCCCTAGCAGTGGTACTGATGGCCGGCACACCCACCGCCTTTGCTGCCCTGATTTTAGCCGAAGAATATGAACTCAATAGTGATTTGCCCACCGCCAGTATTGCCCTGACGACGGTGGCATTGATCTTAGTTTTACCCCTATGGATTTTTCTATTTCGGTCGGTGTTTGTTTAATTAAGGTTTGATTTTCTTCACATCAGCAAGAAGAAAGATTAGGGCACTTCAAACCATAGGCTACGTCGACTCGCTCTGAGGATCCATTCCTTGATATTTTAGCGGGAAGGGAGTAATTGAGATGCCATTGAGCAAATACTGAAAAAAAGATGAAAAATGAGCTAAAATTTGTCATAACTTTTCCGAAAATAATCTATGACAACTCCTAAGCCTAACAGTGTGGACAAAGCCTTTTCTGCCTTCATTAATTACCTACAGACCAACAATCGAATCGCCAAGGCAGAGGCCAGTGATGATGCTGCAATGATTTCTTTCTTCAGCCTTGAAAATGCACTTGATGATACAGAATTAGCTGAAATTGCGGTTGCAGAAGCACGGAAAAATCCTGAAGTGAATGCCTTATTTGAAGAACGTTGGTTGCCGGGGAAACTTGATTTAAATGAATTGATCAAACTCCCAGAAGGAACTTTGGGACATGTATTTGCCGCTGATATGCTGGCCAAGGGCTTTGATCCGGATTTCTTTCATAAAGTTCCAGTTGAAAATGATATTGCCTATATGAAAATGCTCTGGCGCAGTACCCATGACATCTATCATGTCGTTACCGGGTTTGATACCGATATTGTCGGTGAACTAGCTCTTCAGGCCTTTATGATTGCCCAGCATTCGATTCCCATCAGCATTATGGCCTATGGTGCAGGTTTGGTTGAAACTGCCCTGTACAGTCCCCAGGATTTAGATCGATTGATGCAGGAAACTACTCGAGCCTGGGATATGGGAACCCAAACACCCGCTAAATTCTTGGCACAAAAATGGGATCAGTATTTAGATCAACCCTTAACGGCGGTTCGCGATCAGTTGGGGATTCCGAAATCCTTGCAATCTCAACACCATCATTAAACCTGTCTCTGGAGGTGTGACCCGCGACAACTACTCCCTTGGAGCATGGGGCCCCAGTAATATCGCTCTTCAATGACTCTAGGACAAATTAACAATTTTGACCTTGTATCGGGGCGATCATGGTCGGTTGCACTGGGCATAATAGCCACTCCTTGATTGATTCAAGACCCGGCACATCAGGCTGATGGGAAAGTGTTCCTTCTGTATCTTGGCTTCCGGTTTACCATAGACCGGCAATCACAGTCCTGAATTAGAAAAATTGCGCGATCGCTCGGATATTTACTTTGCTGATGGTCATTATTCTTGGGGAATTTTAGAAGCTCTACGCCACTATAATTTTTAGTCTTAACTAAATTCTCCCTAAAAATAGATCGATTGAAAAAAAAATCGAAGAATGATCCACCTATGTAGTAGATAATACTGGGATGTAGAGTCTTTCTATATTTCCTTGTATTCCTTAAATCCGCTCAGGATATTAGCGAACGACTTTGGCTTATATTTTTCAAACCCTACATTGTCCACAAACGCAAAGTCATACACGATTTTTGTTTGGGCTTTATTGACATCTGCACACCACTGCTTAAGGCGTTTCATCTTCAGGGGAACACCTAAGTCTTCTTGCCCCTTCGTTTCGACAATAACAACATAGCCATTCGTTAAGCGTACAATGAAATCTGGATAGTAATTTGAGATATTGCCATTAGCATTGACGTAATCCAGTTTGAAATGAACTGCCAGGTAGTTTTTGGCATAGGATACGACATCCACACATTTTTCAAGAAAACTGGCAAACTCTAGTTCAAAGTGACTATCACCAATCAGACGGTTAAACACTGACTTTTTCGGGATCATATAACCTTGATCTTTAACCACAAACGGGCGTGTCTGACGTAATTTTATCCCGCTTTGTATCTCTGCATCTCCCTTGTCTCGAACCGTTAGATCGTTGATTGCTTTTTTGAATGTTTCGATGATGGTTTTTGTGGCTGCAAGTTCTGAGAGGTTGCGTATTGTGTTTGGCGATTCCAGTTCCACCGACATTCCAAACAGTAAATCTCGGACAAATACTTTCACCTTGCCGTAGAGAACGTCATAGCCACTCACCAGTCGCAACTCTTTCATGATGGTCTGGGTGAAATAGCTCATCACACTTCGGTAGTCAGAAATTCCGGCGGTATCTAGCACTGTTGTATGGGTAATTTCGCCGGTTGTGATGTCCTTGAAAACAATTTCCCGCTGTTGTTCTTCACTGAACTGTTGATAGGTAATAGCTTGGAAGGCAAAACCACTCGGATCAAGATTGCCTAAATTTTTGTATTCGCGATAGGCCCGTGGCGTTAAGACTGGAATTTCTATATCGAGGGCATGAATATCTTTGTCTGTATTTTCATGATCCACCTCGACGATCAGCGGTGTTTTTGGTTTTGTACCTATGCCCATTTCCCGGCGTTCTAACTGAATCCCCTCAGCCTGAATTGACTCTACAAAATCCATAAAGGCATCCGTACCAATGACGCTGACATATTCCTCAATGTTGCCAGGATACATCTTACGCAAGCCTCGTCCTAGGGTTTGTTCAGGGAGAATGTTGCTCTTGGCAGAATAGGCCCGCAACCCGACGATGGTGGTTACATTCCGCACATCCCAACCTTCTTTAAGCATCAGTACCGAAACAATGGCTTTATAAGGGCTTTCAGCCAAGTCAATTTCATTGGACTGTTTGCGTAAAAGCTCTAGTTCTTCCTTGGCTTTACCGGATGCTGCTTCGGAGATATCACCATTTTTCTTGGTATGGATGGTCAGTACTGCTCCGGCAAGTTCTGGATAAAAATTCTCTAAATACTCTGCTACTTCATCACAGTTGCGGGTGTCATCGGTCATCACAAACAGGATGGCTTTCTTGCCCATCTTGATATGTTCGCCATAAGCCTTGCGCCACTCGATCACCCCTAGGTCAAGGTAATCGGCATACTTTTCAGTAAATTTGGCACTTTGTTTTTCCGATAACTTATTCCGGCTTGGGACATCCGGTAGTACAGGGTGTTTGACGACATTTTGATAGATCGCTTCTACTAAGGGGTAATCCGACACGGTTTGGACAAAGATCGCGCCGTTGTTGTGTTTCGGTGTTGCCGTCACATCTACTTGCAAACTAAGGCTGCTCCCTTTTTGCAAGAGGCGGTTATGGATGTCTTGAATGGACTTGAACCAGGCCAGTTTTGCGTCATGGATATGGTGGGCTTCGTCATTCAGTACCATCAGTTCGTTGATGTCCCGCACAATCATCCCTAAGTCCACTTTCGAGTCAGTTGTTTTACCGGTGGGACGTTTACCTAGAAAGTAATCCATCGTGTTGTCGTCATCTGGGGAGGGTATGACCTCATCATTGGAATAGACGCGGTGAATGTTGGTGAGGAAAATATTGCCTGTGTTCTGAGTTACGCTTACCTCGTCTTGGACGTGCAGGGTGAGTTGAAAATCATCTCGCCAGTTGCGTCCGTCATAACCGTTGTCGGGTAATACGGGATCCTCAAAGAAGATACGGAGGCCTTGGAAGTCGTGATAGATACGATCCAAGACAATGATGTTGGGGGCAATGACGAGAAAGTTGCGGGATAGGTCGGAGTCGGGTTCATAGAGTTTGTGGTAGAAACTCCAGGCCAGGGCTAAACTCATGACTTTGGTTTTGCCGCTACCCGTGGCCATTTTGATCACATACCGTCGCCAGGTTTCATCAAACATACTGGCTGAAACTAAACCACTGCTATCGAAGCGCATTAGGTCGTATTTATCTTTGGCTCCGGCAACATCGTAGAGATAGATAATGGTTTCGATGGCTTCTCTTTGGGCAAAGTAATACTGAAAGCTACCCATAATCGTATCTTTGCCGGGTAATAGGTGTGGCTCGAAAAACCACCAATTCAAAAGGCTTTTGCTGGTATCACTTGCACCCACATAGCCGCCATCTCGAAACTCTTTGACCTTACGGCGTAACTGGGCAACTAGCGGCGGCATGAGTTTGTCCATCGTTATATCCCGCAAGGTCTCGTCTGCCGGAAACCAGCGCACGTCTGGATCGAGGATGGCATGGGGTAAAGTCGGAAAATCAGGATGCAGTCCCATGATCAACCCTCTTGATTTAGGTCAGTTAGCATTTGCTGGACAACAGCGATAAGGGGAGCGATGTTTTGGTTACAGGTGTTGAAGATCACTTCCTCATCCACATCAAAGTAGTGGTGAGCCAAGATGTTCCGCATTCCGATCACAAGCCGCCACGGAATCTCTGGATATTGCCCGAGAAACGCACCTTTGGTTCTATCGTCTATGTCCCGAAACGCTTCCCCCACGGACAACAAAACCATACTGATCGAGTCGAGGTGTTCTCTGCCCGCTTCAGTGGTGAGGAAATCTTGCGGGGCTTTAATGCTGGCAAATCGTCCCGGTATTCGTTCCAACGCCGCCAAAATTTGGGTCAGTCGATCCCGTAACTGCTGCCGATCAGACATAAACAGCCTCTTGTCGTACCCTCTCCCTCAATCCCGCTGGCATCCGTTCCCGGAAATGGATCAAATCTACGGGCCGCCCTAGCCGTTCCATGAGTTCTTCCCGCAGTAGCACGACATCGAAAAGGGTTAATCGTGCCGATGGTAAGGGTTGATAAACAATATCCACATCGCTGTCGGGGTGGGCTTCATTGCGGGCATAGGAACCAAAGTAACCAAGGGCGGCTAAGGCAAATTGCTCGCCACGCTCTTGTAAAAATTGCTTTAACACCGCCTGCAAGTGTTCTTGGGTGAGGACAGCATCACTCATACATTCACCGCCAAGATCGTCATCGTGTCGTTGCCAAAAATATCTACGACCTTCACCGCAATCTTACGTCGCCCCGCTGTGGCTTCATGGGCAACGCTCTTTAACTCCAGGGAACGATCTTTTTTGGTTCGGAAACTTTGCCATTCGTTCTCGAAGATGTAGTCCCCTGTCCATTGTTCACGGGTTTCGCCAGTATCAGGGTCTTGGATGCGGATGATCTCGCGCTTGTTCTCAAAGTCGAAATCTACGCTCCAGTAGTCAATCCAGTCTGTCCATTGTTTCGTGAGTTGTTCTCGGTGGAGGATCCCTTTTTTGTCTTTGGTGAGTTTGATGATCTGCCCCTGTTCCACAACGACTTTGCTGCCTGTCCCACTTTTTTTGCCCAGTTCGGCTTCAGCGGTGGCGATGCTGTCCTGGGAGTAGAACACGGAGAAATCGGTTAATTCAACTGCAATGGTGGCGGATTGTCCTTTTTTGCCGGGGATTATATGGGGCTTGACTTCAATATAGGAAACATCGTGAAAGACGACTTGATTTTTTTCTACGGCTCGTTTATCAAAGACTTCGGCGGGGATGTATTTGGGGGCGATGTCTATACCTTTGCTGCGGGCTTCATCGAGGACATTTGGAAACAGACCCATCTCGAATTCAAAGCCAAGGATATCCACCTTTGTGATGTGTTTGCGGCGGCATTCGAGAATAATTTCTTCGACAAACAACCGTGTCACGGGTAAATTTACTGGCCCAATCGCCACTAACCGCCCGGATCGTTTGCCGTGAAAGTGTTCAAACTGGGCCACAGGTTCGGCACGGTATGCCCGCAAAATTAACTCGATAAATGCGGCTTCTTTTTGTGCTAACTGCTGTTGTTGTTCCTGCTCCCGCAGACTGGGGTTAATACCGATGAAGTGTTGCCGCTCGTACTTACCAAGGTTGAGAATTTCAAATGCCCGATAATCTTTACCCTCTTGTTTCAGTTGCCGTTGCACGCCGATCAGCCGCTTTCGGGTGGTGTGAATGGCAAACTTACCTAAATCCGTACAAATCCACTTACGCCCTAACTTCTCTGCTACTGCTGCGGTAGTGCCTGATCCACAAAAGAAGTCGGCAACTAGATCACCTTCATTGGATGAGGCTTTAATGATCCGTTCTAAGAGCGCTTCGGGCTTTTGAGTGGGGTAGTCAATCCTCTCGACAGCTTGCGAGTTGATTTCTGAAATATCCGTCCAAAGGTTTTGAATAGGCATACCTTTGAGTTCATCCGCAAAACTCTTCCGTCGAATTCTCGCATCTTTTTTTTCGGGAAAATGGAGACGTCCTTCACTATCCCATTGTTCCATCTTTTCTTTGGAGATCATCCAGCCATTCGGTGGGGATTTATAGCCTTTATAGTCGTAAATAAGATTTGGGCGATAGCCTGGATTGACTAAACTTGTGGGTTGATAGCGTCGCCCATTTTCATCAATGTATGTAAACCTCGTTTCAATGTACTCCTGATATTCGGGAGAGCCGAGATTATATTGAACATTGAGAGGTGTTTTTTGGGACATTGCAAAATACAAGATGCTGTCGGTGCATATTCCAAAACGATTCGATTCATGAACAGCACTCGTAGTTCCGACACGACGTTTCCAAATAATCTCATTTCGGAAATTCACACTACTGAGTATTTCTTCAAGAATAGTCCGAATAAGATTACTTACTCGCCAATCGCAATGTATGTAAATACTGCCATCATCTGCCAATAAATCCCGCATCAAGATCAGCCGCTCATAGATCATCGAAATAAAGGAATCTGCACCCTTCCCCCAGGTGTCCCGATAGGCAATCTCTTCGAGAATGTTGGGCTTTTTGGTAAACGTATCGCCGCCGATCTCTATATCCATACTGAAATCTGCCCCCACATCAAAGGGCGGGTCAATATAGATCAGCTTTAATCCACCCTGGGCTTCAATCTCATCCCGCAGCGGCCCATTCTTCAAGGATGAAAGGATCAGCTTGTTGTCGCCCCAAATTAACTTGTTAGTCCATCCCCTCAGTTGCCGCCCCCGTGCATCCATTGAGAACAAATCCATCTGCATGGCAGTATCGGCTGGCTTTTCGGCTCGTGGTTCATCCACCTGCTCAATGGTTTGAAACGGCAAGACTAAATTGCAGACCTCATTCGTTTTGCCATTCCAGACCAGTTCCACCTCCCGCTTGTCCCCAAACAGCAAGAAACGATACTTCTCCGGTAACTCCTTGTCTGCCTCCAGGTAGCGGATGATCTCCTGCTTTTCCTGATCCGTTACTTTCAACATCTTGGCTTCCGGCTTACCATAAACCGGCAATTACATTAATCACTAGCCCAACAATCACACTATAGAAAAAGAACGAAACCAGTTCATGGAATAACACAAGGCGACGAATCCGCTGGGCAACAATGCTCACATCCGAGGTTTGGGACGTGAGACTAATGGTAAAGGAAAAGTACATAAAATCAAGGTAGTCCGGCTCCTCTTCCATGGGAAAATCGAGGCCACCAGCATAGCCAGCATCATTGAGACGGTGGTGATTATCATCATAATAATAACGGGCATACTGAAGACCAAAACTGGTATGGGTCAGACTCCAGGCGGCCAATACTGCCCAAGTAGCTAAACTTACCTGAAAGGTTAACAAGGGATTGCTGCCATTTTTGCTATCCGCTAAGATGAGTCCTGTGGCAATGATACTCGCGATCGCCGTAAAGACAACCAAAATCATAATGAACAGGGCATTGGGTTCCCCCCGCTGCGATCTCACCCGTGTTTGTTGGCCATTCAAACTCAGCATCATCTTTAATAAAAGTAAGAGATAGGCGGTTACTCCAAAATCCCAAGCCAACATCAGCCGAATTGCTAAGGGGTAAGTATGGGCCGTTAGAACAAGAGTAAGGGCGGCTACCACCAAGGCAAGGACAATCCGTATTTCTGTATGAATGTGATCTAGCGATCGCCACAACCGATTCATAATACCTCCACTTTTTGATAAGCTTGTCGCTGCTGTCGCCTTTGGCGTAAATTTCCCCGAGGGGAGATCGCCCAGGTTTGAACCTTAGCTGCTTTTTCTGCCCCGGCCCACTGGGCAAACAAACATTGACCAAATAGCTTTAGTTCAGGACGCACATCTATCAGATATTGAGATGGAAAACCAGCTAGGCCATAACGGGCCCCAAAGAGACTACTCATCATCATGGCTAATAATTCTTGATGGGGACTAATCCCATCTAAACCACTCATCGCTAAATGGAAATCTGGGCCGGCGATCGCCAAACGATAGACGGTTAAATCAATAAACAAATTAAAGGGAATATCTGACGGGTGAGTTTGGAACCATTGATCAACCTGTTCTAATAAAGCCGTCCAGTTCAAATCCGCAGATAAATTTCTATATTTTATCCAGTCCACTGGGCTAGGTTGGCTCAAACTCATGTGTAGGATTTCCTTAAAGAGTGTGAGATCAGCCGTGGTCAAGGTTGCGATCGATGTCCCATGAATACCAGCCAGTGTAGTCTCTGTCACTTGCTCTAGATCAAACGTCAGCAGTGCGCTAGGAATGGCTTGCCCCAAAGATAAAGCGGACGGGGTTGAGAAATACTGCTGAAGAAGATTAGCCCACCATTCCTTAAGGTCTGAATCAGCTACATCGCCTTCATTGAGCCTAGGTTGAGAATATAACTCTTCTAGAACGTTATTTTGCCCGCCACTATCTGCTTTCGCCCCAAAGGTTCCAAGTAATGCCCCTTGAAATTGACTGAGTAGAGTGACCATCGCCATAGGCTACCACCTTAAGCAAAAAAGAGTGGCCCCGAAGAACCACCCTTTCATTTAGTTAGAAATCAACAACTAGATTGATGAATCAATTAGAAGCTGAAGGTTGTCCGAATAACACCTTGGATAATCGGCGAAGCAGAGGTGAATGCGGTGTTATTAGCAATATTGTTAGGATTCAAGATCGCCGTCACCATGGGAGTGATACTGATGTTGTCACTCAAGGGGAAGCGATAGAAGCCTTCAATATTGATTTGAGTACCGGTATTCGCGCCAAAGGTGGAGCTGGCACTGTTAATGAACGGTGCGCCAGCAGCAGCAGCTAGAACTGAACCGGGAACGAACAGGTCTTTATAGCCAACACCCGCCATGAAGGTATAGGCCATCATACCGGTGGGTGCGGCAGACAAAACACCAGGAAGGGTAGAACCAGCAGCCGTTGCATAGGGCAGAGGCGAGATGCTGTTGCTAGGAATACCAGCAATACCACCACGACCAAAGAGACCAAAGCGGCCCAGATTTAACTCGTAGTTAAGACCACCGGCAATGGCTTCAACACCGTAGGTGCGAGAGTAGGTGGTTTGCAATTTAACAGCGTAGCTGTTGCGGCCACCACTGAAGGTATTGGCATACTCAAGTTCTACAGAACCTTGTTGGGGATCACCGGCAAAACCACCACGGTTAACGATATTGGCTCCAGCACCAGTTCCACTAATTGCCCGACCACCCTGACCAGCCATATAGAGAGCGCGGACAGTGAACGGGCCTTCGTTGGGGTTCCATTGCACCGCACCACCGGCACCACCACCAAAGTTCATAGCGTAGGGAACAATGAAGGGGTTATTGATGAAGAAGTAGGTACCGAAATCGTAGGCAGGAGAGTTAGCCCAGCTATTGGTGTCAATAATGTCACTGGGGTAGAACAACGGCCCGGCAGTAATGGTTAAATCCTGCATGGGCATGAAGCTATAGGCTAAACGGTATAAGCCTACGCCAGTCCCAAAGCCCGACCAGTAGTATTGGCTAGGGCTGAAGTAAGGCTCCCCAGTTTGGCCAAAGCCACTGGCAGCAGATTGAACCGCACCACTGAGATCAGGGTTGCCACCAACACCGTAGGCAGAAATAGCATCAAAGCCAGCATTACCTGTAGATAGGGTGGTTTGCAGTAAGTCAGTTCCGCTAAAGCTGGTATTCAGGTTTAGCAAAACCGCAGCAATCACTGTGGGATTCAACTGTGTTGGGACTGCCAATGGAAGCCCACTACTAGTTGGAAGCAAGGGATTGAAATTATCGGCACTAGAAGGATTGAAGGTGGGCCCACTCAAGGCACCGCCATACTGGGCAGAAATAACCGCTAATCCTTGCAGTTTGGTGGTAGTGGAGAATTGGGTAGCTTCTAGGGCGGCGGTACGAGCTTCTAGGTTGTCAACCCGACCGCGGAGGGTGGCGAGTTCAGCGGCGAACTCATCCATTAATTTGCGAAGGGCTTCCAGTTCTTCTTTGGTGGCAAAGCGATCGCTAATGACATCCAAGCAAGCATTCAGAGCAGCAGCCATTTCAAAACGAGTGGCGGCACGATTACCCCGGAAGGTTCCGTCAGGATAACCCGCAATACAACCATATTTCTCAACCAAGGATGCCAAGGCTTGATAGGCCCAGTCAGTGGGTTGGACATCGGACAGTTGCGATACCGAGGTCACTTGCCCCATGGACTCTTCGTTAGATAGAAGGTCGTCAACGGACATGATGGTGGTAGACGCATCCGCTAGGGCGCCAGGAATAGGCAGAGCTTGGGCAGCTTCAGTATTCTCAGGCTGGGCAGCTAGAAGATTGTCGAATTTAGCAGTTTCAGTAGTTACCCCTAGTTCTGTGGCATGGGCAGGGTTAACGCCTGCAACAATACCCAGTAGGCTCAGGCTACCTGCCAAAAGGTAAGATTTTTTCACAATAGGACTCCTCACTCTCAAGAGCATTCTGGGATTTACAGGCCTACTAGTCAAGCACTGCAATTACCCCACACTGTATTTAGCATACACAATGAACTATGCCTTTGGGGCTAAGATTATGCACGCTTCTGATGATTTTAGAAGCAAGTTTAAGGAAACGTCAACTCCTAAATAAATATTTAACGGAGTATATTAATATGTTTTTTCCCTGGAACTAAATTTGCTCTGGATCAATACCCTGGGAGCGAAGATAGTCCGCGAGGCGATCGGCTCGTTGGGTCTCTTGCTGTGCCCGTAGGGCTTCCTGCTCGGCCCGTTGTGCTTCTTGCTGTGCCCGCTGCTGGGCCTCCTCCATTCGTTGAGCCAATTCAACTGTTGTCAGAAATCGCCGTCCATCGGGATAATACACCTCTAGCTCGTCTTCCCCTAGGACAAATTGAATCCCTAGCCGAGGACTACGCCAGTGATCTATCATCTCAACGGTATCTAGCCCTTGGGGAGTTCTCACCAGTATGCTCAATTCCTGGCGTTCGGGATCGTAGATGTAATATTCCTCTACGCCGTGGCGATCGTAGAACTGTAGCTTTTTCACCATTTCCGTCAGCCGATTCCCAGGGGAAAGAATTTCAAACACTACCTGGGGGGCAATTCCTGCTTCTAGCCATTGTTGATAGGAGCCGCGATCGCCCTTGGGACGACCAAAAATCACCATCACATCTGGGGCAACGCGAATATCGGGACGACCTTCTACCGGATACCAGAGTAAGTCTCCAGCGATAAAAACGTTAGGATCATTGGCAAAGAGGCATTCTAAATTTTCTTTGAGCAAGACGATCCAGCGAAACTGGCGGGTATTATCAGCCATGGGTTGACCATCACTGTCGGGATAGTGGATCGTGGGTTCAACAGAGAGTGTCATCCGCCTTTCTCCCTAGGTGCTATTGTTTTTTAGTTTACTGTTTATTTTCTAGTTGATTATTTCCTAATTTTCTACTTGCTGCGATGATTTACCATGGCTGAACCGGATATGACTCCTGATTTAACGCCTGATTTAACCATGTCCCAAGCATTGGAGGCCCTAGAGGCCTATCAGGGCCATTTAAGCTATGCGGCAGCCAAGCGATCCTTAGCTGAGATTCTGGTGAATTTAGATCTGAGCGATCGCGAGCGGGTGGGCCTAGAAACGGCGATCGCCGATCTGGAAGATATGCTAGACAAGCTGGAAAACGAAGTCATTCATATTGCTGTCTTTGGCATGGTAGGGCGGGGAAAATCCTCATTGCTCAATGCCCTCCTAGGAGAACCCTGGTTTGAAACGGGGCCCATCCATGGGGTCACTCGTACTGAAGCGTCCGCTGAATGGCAATTAATGGATGAAGAACTAGGTAGAGCCGATGGGGCTGAAGGTTCCTGGGCATCGGCTTCTATTCTCAGGCGATCGTCCATTGAGTTAATTGATACCCCCGGTATTGATGAAGTTGCCGGGGAGGATCGCCAGGCCCTAGCAGAGCAGGTGGCCCGCAAAGCCGATTTAATTCTATTTGTGATTGCTGGGGATATGACCCAGGTGGAGCATCGCGCCCTTACGGTTTTGCGCCAAGCCAGTAAACCCATTCTGCTGGTATTTAATAAGGTGGATCAATATCCTGACACCGATCGCCAAGCCATTTATGCCAAAATCCGGGATGAACGGGTCAGGGAACTGTTATCCCCGGATGAAATTGTGATGGCGGCCGCCTCGCCCCTGATTCCCAAGGTATACCACGACCCAGATGGGACGGTTCGGGCCAAACTGGTGCCAGGGCCACCCCAAGTCACTGCCCTCAAGTTGAAAATACTTGAGATTTTAGAACGGGAAGGCAAGGCCCTTGTGGCTCTCAATTCCTTACTCTATGCCAATGATATCCATGAAAAAATTACCCAACGGAAGATGGATATTCGTGAGACGGAGGCGAACCAGATTATCTGGAAAGGAGCGGTGACAAAAGCCCTAGCGATCGCCCTCAATCCCTTTGCAGTTGTGGATATTCTCAGTAGCTTGGCCATTGATGTAGCGACAATTCAAATTCTCTCCCGTTTGTATGGGATTGATATGACCCAGGAAGGCGCAACGGAACTTCTCCAGAACATTGCCCTAGGAATGGGCAGTATTAGTGCCACGGAACTCGTGACCAATATGGGTTTAAGTTCCCTAAAGGGGCTGTTGGGTTTGACCGCACCGGTGACGGGGGGATTATCCTTGGTTCCCTACATTTCAGTGGCCATGACCCAGGGGGCGATCGCTGGGGTATCCTCCTACGGCATTGGTCAGGTGACAAAGGCCTATCTCGCCAATGGTGCAGCCTGGGGGCCGGCGGGGCCCAAGACCGTGGTTCGGAATATTCTCAATACAATGGATCAAACCTATGTTCTCAGTCGGCTGAAGCAGGAGCTACATGGTCGGCTGTATTCGGGAGCCTAGGGTTTGGCTGCGACAATTATTGCCATTCCTAACCAAACCATTGATGGTTATAGTCGCTCAAAGATATGCCGATTAAGCTAAGGATAATGTTGAGTGGGTAAGGCCCAAATTCTATGGATATTCAACGCCCCAATGCCCAACCTCTTTCCGAAGAGGAACAAGCAGAACTCGATCACTTAAAGAAAATCATTGAAGCAGCGATCGCCGATGGTGTGTTAACGGCCCCAGAGATGGAACGCATTAAACAGCAAATGGGCGCAGACGGGAAAGTATCCCTGGAAGAATTAGAACTTTACCGACTACTGGTGCAGGAAAAAATTTCCCAGGGCCTCCTCAATCGGGACATCGGTTAATACTCTAGTTAAGGTTCTGAATTTTTGCCATATAGCGGCCCCATAGATCCGCCGCCAGGCCACTACTGCCGGAGGTGGGGGTATTATCGTCATTCCCTAGCCATACCCCCGTCAGGCGATCTCCCCCAGGCAAGTAGCCAATGAACCAGAGATCCCGAGCATCATCAGTGGTACCGGTTTTTCCCGCCACTGGCCGACCCAGGGCCGCTGCCCGCCCCGTTCCCCGTTGCACCACCGCTTCTAAAATGCGAGTCATGGATTGGGCTACCCCGGTGGAAATAACTTGGGGGGCCGCTGGTTCGTCACTGGGGCGATCGTAAATGAGGCGGCAGGTTTGCCAGTCTTGACTATTCGTACAGTCCCCGGCATCGCGAATTTGGATAATGGCCTGGGGAGAATATTTCTGACCCTGGGCCGCAACTACAGAAAAAGCTCCACTCATGGCCAGGAGGGTGGTTTCACTTTGGCCTAGGGCTAATCCGGGAGCCGCTTGCATCGGGGTGGTGATTCCCATCTGTTGGGCTAATTGAACGATATTGCTTAAGCCCACCTGTTCCGCTAGGCGTAGGGCAATGGGATTTTCTGAAAGGGCAAACCCCTGCTCGAGATCCATCGCCCCCGTACTGGTTTTACAGGCGGCAAATTGTTGTCCTTGCCATTGGAAGGGGGTACAGGGGAAGGACTGATGGAGGGACAGGCCCCTTTGTAGGGCAGCGGTAAAGACAAAGAGCTTAAAGGTAGAACCGGGTTGGCGTAGGGCTTGGGTGGCGCGGTTAAATTGACTTTGGTTATAGTCCACCCCGCCGACAAGGGCACGAATAATACCCGTACTCGGCTCTAGGGTGACGATCGCCCCCTGGGAAAACCCATATATACTGCCCTGTTCGGCCACCGCCGATCGCAAACTGTCCTCCGCCGCGGCTTGCCAGTCTAAATCCAAGCCCGTGGACACAATAAAATTTCCTTCGCGGGCCAGGTCTTCGCCAAGAAGCCGATCCAGTTCGCCATAGACCCGATCGGCGTAATAGGGGGCCCGCTGGGACTGGAGAATCTCCCGCGCCCTAGGACTCACCTCAATCCGCGATCGCCGGGCCCGATCCGCCTCTTCCTTAGTGATCATGCCCCGTTGGGCCATGCGGGTAATCACCCGATTGCGGTAATCAATGGCTGCGTCGTAGTCCCGCACTGGATTAAAGCGATTGGGGGCGGGCAAAATGCCGACAAGAGTTGCCGCTTCGTTGAGGTCGATATCCCGGGCGGACTTCTCAAAATAAAACTGGGCCGCATCCTCAAAACCACTGTTACCCACCCCTAAATAGACGCGATTGAGATAGGCCGTCAACAAAATATCTTTGCTGTAGTAGGTTTCTAGCTTCAGGGCCACCACCGCCTCCCGCCATTTTCGCCCTAGGGAATCTTCCGTGCCCACGTAGGGACGGTATAAACTGCGGGCCAACTGCTGGGTGATTGTACTTGCCCCCTCCCGCAAACTACCCCCGGTAACATTGGTGAGTACCGCTCGGACAATGCCCAGGGGATCCACGCCCAAATGCCAATAATAGCGGCTATCTTCCGAGGCAATCACTCCGTTTACCAAGTGGGGGGAAAACTCCCTTAAGTTGGCGAGTTCTTTGTGGGGACGGGTTTCCGTGGAACTGAGGGGTTCATCGTCCCGCGATAGGATTACAATCGGCCCTTGGTCAATACTGGGGAGGGGAACCACGGAAAATTTTTGCCATTCCAGGGCGATCGCCGCCACAACAAGGGCGAGTATCCCTAGACCGCCATAGAGGCCATAGCGGAGGATCGTCACCCAGAGGGGGGGCGGATTCACAAATTTAAGATAGACCGCATCTTCTAAATCGGGGGGCCCCAAACTCACCACATCCCCATGGTGCAGGTCTTGGTAAAAGACACGGCGGCGGCCCTGAAACACCCCATTGGTGGAATTTTGATCGCGAATGACAAACACCCCCGTTAAGGTTAATCGCTCCAAGGAGGCATGGGTGCCACTGACAATGGGGCTATCAATGGGAATATCACTGGAACGGGGACTGCGGCCAATTAGGTAGCGATCGCCCAACAGGGGATAGATTTGGGACTGGGATTGGTGGGGCGTTTGTACCCATACCTCTGGAACGCGGGCATTGGGGCGCAAACCCAGTTTACTCAGGTCAACCTGGGATTGAATCGTTTGAACCGCCTGGGTTAGGGATTCGGCAACATTTTGGAATAGATTTTGACGGGGAGGATTTGACATAAACTGTAGGGTAGGATGTTCCAAGCCTAACGAAACCTGCCTAACTAAGCCTGGAGGTATAGCGCGATGCTAACAGAAATTAGACCCCGTGATGTCCAGGTCGCAGAAATTGCCAAGGGGGTTCTGGCCCTGAGATCCCGCACTTGGGAGCGGCTCAAGTTTGAGGTTGAATATGCCCGGCAGCAGGGAACCACCTCTAACTCCTATGTAATTCAAGGAGACAAAACGGCTCTGATTGATCCTCCTGGCGAATCCTTTACGGATCTTTACTTTGATGAGTTGATCAAACGCCTAGATTTGAGTCAGATTGACTATGTTATTTTAGGCCACGTCAACTCCAATCGCCTCGTTACCCTCACGGCTCTCCAGGATGAAGCCCCCCAGATCACGTTTGTTTGCTCGAAAGCGGGGGCCGTGAGTCTGCGGGCTGCCTTTCCGGACGAAGAGATTCAGGTGTGGGTTCCCCGTGGGGATGGAACCCTAGATCTAGGGCAGAACCATATCCTAGAATTTATTACCGCTCCTACCCCCCGCTGGCCCGATGGTTTACTCACCTACGATCGCCCCGCCCGGATTTTATTTACCGATAAACTGTTTGGGGCCCATGTCTGTGGGGATGCCCTCTACGATGAGCAATGGAAGCAACTGGATCAGGATCGCCATTATTATTTTGACTGTCTCCATGCGGCCCAAACCCGTCAAGTGGAAACCATTCTCGATCGCCTCGATACCCTCACCCCCCGCATCTATGCTCCCGCCCATGGCCCGGTGGTGAAATTTAGCCTCAGTCGCATCCAGTACGATTACCGCGATTGGTGTCAGGCCCAAAAAGATCAAGATACAAAGGTGGCTCTCCTCTACGCCTCAGCCTATGGCAATACGACGACGCTGGCCGGGGCGATCGCCAAGGGATTAACAGCGGCAGGGTTGCAGGTGGAATCGGTCAACTGTGAAGCGGCCTCCCCGGAAGAGATTCAAGCCATTGTCAGTGATGCCGATGGTTTTGTGATCGGCTCTCCCACCCTGGGGGGCCATATGCCCACCCAAGTGCAAACGGCCCTGGGTCTGGTGCTATCCCACAGCGCAAAAACCAAACTGGGGGGTGTTTTTGGTTCCTATGGTTGGAGTGGCGAAGCGATCGATGATATTGAAGCCAAACTCCTAGATGCGGGCTATGTCCTGGGGTTTGAAACCATTCGGGTGAAGTTTACCCCCACGGATGCTGATCTAGAGCAATGCCAGGCGGCCGGGGCAGAATTTGCCCAGAATTTGAAAAAAGCTCGGAAAAGTCGCGAGGTTCGCCAGCCTAGTTTAGTGGATCAGGCGGATCGCACTGAGCAGGCGGTGGGGCGGGTGGTGGGTTCCGTCTGTGTTCTCACCACATTGCCAGAAGGCTGTACCCATGTCACCCAAGCGGAGGCAATTCTCGTCTCCTGGGTGTCCCAAGCCTCCTTTAATCCACCGGGGTTAAGTGTGGCCCTAGGAGCCTATTGGGCCGAGAATTTATGTCAGATCGGAGATCGCTTTGTCCTGAATATTCTCAAAGAGGGCAGTCAAATTCCCCGTCAGTTTCAACAGCCCCCCCGCTTTAACCAGCAACCCCTCGATTCCTTAGCCATTAAGGCCGCCAGTAACAATTGCCCCGTCATTTTGGATGCCCTCGCCTACCTGGAATGTACCGTAGAATCCCGTATGAACTGTGGTGATCACTGGTTAATCTATGCCACCGTCAATAGTGGTGAACTCCTCCAAGAAAGTGGCCTCACGGCTATTGGCCATCGTAAGTCAGCCACAAAGACAGCTTAGATAAATTTTCGATAATGGAATACACCAACGCCACCATGACTCCCTCCATAACAGAACTTACCCAGGGTCAATTTTTTTATGATTCTTCCCATTGGGGACGGTTGCACATTTCTGGGGGCGATCGCCTCCGGTTTCTCCATAATCAAACCAGCAATAATATTCAAGCCCTTAAACCGGGCCAAGGTTGTGAGACGGTTTTCCTGACCTCCACGGCCCGTACCCTAGACCTAGCAACGGCTTGGATCCACGAGGATCATATTGATCTTTTGGTGTCTCCCCAACGGCGGGAATTGTTGCTGAATTGGCTGGATAAGTATATTTTCTTTGGGGATGCCGTCCAGGTGGCGGATGTGACGGATCAGACGACGACCGTTCGGCTCCTTGGCAATGGCTGGGGAGAACTTGGCCACTGGGGGTCAACACCCGAAAACCATGACCACCAATCCCTTGAAATTGCTGGAATGTCTGTCCAGGTAGCCCGCGGCACGGGTTTAGCCCTAACCGGATATACCTTGACCCATGCCTCAACAACCCAGATCGCTACTACGGGCGATCGCCTATCTCTGATCCAATGGCTGGGGGAACAAGGTGGTCAAGCCCTTGGGGACGAGGATTGGGAACGGGTACGGATTCTTCAGGGGCGACCAATGCCAGATGCCGAACTCACCGAGGAGTATAATCCCCTGGAGACACGACTCTGGCAGGCCATTTCCTTTGATAAGGGGTGTTATATCGGCCAGGAAACCATTGCTCGGCTGAATACCTACCAGGGCGTGAAACAGGAACTTTGGGGCCTAGAGCTACCCACCCCACTGCCACCGGGAACACCCCTCACCCTAGAGGGAACAACCGTAGGCCGCATCACCAGTTGTATCCCTTTGACCGAGACCGCCTTTGGCCTAGGCTATGTGCGGAAAAAAGCCGGGGGTCTTGGCCTGATTCTAGAGGCAACCACTCCTGAGGGAGTCAACCTAAGGGTCAAGGTCGTCGATGTGCCCTTTTTAGAGCAAGGAGTAATGCCAGGATGACCCAAGCCCTCGAAGAAAAAATTTATACTCCCGATGAATACTTGGATCGGGAACGAACCTCGGCAACCCGTAGCGAATATCGAAATGGAGCCATTATTCCCATGACAGGGGGAACCCCTGACCATAATGAGTTGGCGATTAACCTAGCCGTTCTACTCAAATCTGCCTTGCGGGGGAAACCCTACCGAATCTTTGGGGCCGATCAGCGACTTTGGATTGATCAGCCCAAGCTTTACACCTATCCCGATATCATGGTGGTTGAAAAACCCCTGCAACTCCAAATGGGACGCAGTGACACGGTGATCAATCCCTGCTTTATTGCTGAAGTGCTATCTAAGTCAACCCAAGATTACGATCGCGGGGAAAAATTCTCTGCCTATCGAACAATTGATAGTTTTTGCGAGTATTTGCTCATTGATCAGTACCGCATCCATGTTGAGCATTATGCCAAAACAGCCACTCATCAATGGCTCCTATCGGAATATGATGACCCCAATATCACCCTATCATTGCAGTGGCTTGAAGCTGAACTGAAAATTTCTGACTTATACGACAATATCGATCTTGATCCTAAAAATCAACAATAGATCACAATCAATTACAAAAGAAAACAATCGTCCCATGGACTGGCTGATAGATTGACTTAGGGGGCGATCGCAACGGCAAGGTTTCCAGTCAATTTTTAGTATCTTGGTGAAATTCTTTCATTTTTGATGGGGAATTCCCAGGATTATCGCTATCAAATGTCTATTAGAGTAACAACAATTGCTAAATCCATTGAGATTTTAGGTTAACTAGGGATAGTAGCCATCCTATTTTGTGGGATTGCCATGTCTTACCTGAGAACCTGATCAAATACAAATAAAATATATTCTCAATAAGCTGGGCTTGTTGCAACTAACTCCATTCCTCGGTTATGATTCTCAACAATACCGGCTATTTTGCGAGTCAGCCTATGCCAGCCTACACCGCATCAGCATTGAAGGCCGAACTAAACGATAAAGGATGGCGACTTACCCCCCAGCGGGAAACCATTCTCCATGTCTTCCAAAATCTGCCCCAAGGCAATCACCTCAGTGCTGAAGATCTCCATTACCAATTGAAAACCTCCGGTCATGCCATTAGCCTGTCCACGATTTATCGAACGGTTAAACTCATGTCTCGAATGGGCATTCTCCGAGAATTAGAATTGGCGGAGGGCCATAAACACTATGAATTAAATACCGTTTCTCCCCACCATCACCATCACATGGTCTGTGTGCAATGCAACCGCACTACGGAATTCGACAATGATTCAATTTTGAAACAGTGCTTGAAACAAATTGAAAAGTCAGGACTTCAATTGATTGATTGCCAACTGACGATCTATACCATTTGTCCAGAGGCGTTGCGGCGGGGCTATCCGGGGTTGCCGGAAAACTGGATGTGTAATAATGCCATTGCCCAATCCCAGCCCCCAGTACAAATTTCGCCGGGCCTATCCCAGTGAGACGCACCAGTTGGGGGTGGTCGGTTCTGCTAGGGGTTGGTTTGGCCCTGTCTGGGGGCACGGATGTGCGTGCCAATCCAATGGCTGTCCGCTTCCCCGATGGTCGGGTTGCCTTTAACGTTCCCCCTACGTTTTATGAGGCAAATACCCCCTATCCCACAGTTTGGTATCCCCAGCCGATCTATCGATTCCTTCTGCGGGTTTCTGAAAACGCTGGGGAGCCGCTCCATCGGGTGATGATCCAACAGTTGCCATCCCAAGAAGCTCTCTTTTTTGAAGTGGGCCGCACCCGGGCCTTTTCTGGCGTTCGCGGCCGCCAGCCCCTAAGCATCAGTAATGTAGAGTTTAATCTAGATCAACAGGCAGTGATGATCACCTTTGACCCGCCTATTTCTCCAGGGACAACCCTGACCATTGTCTTGGCTCCCCGCAGAAATCCAGCCTATGAGGGGGTTTATTTATTTGGGATAACGGCCTATCCCCCCGGTGGCGATCGCGCCATAGGTCAATTCATTGGCACGGGCCGTTTGCAATTTTATCGAAACAGTGATTATTTCTGATTGAAGTAACTCCGGCATTGCAAAAACTTGCTACACTGGTAAGGCTGCGGACGTGGCGGAATTGGCAGACGCGCTAGATTTAGGTTCTAGTACCGCAAGGTGTGAAGGTTCAAGTCCTTTCGTCCGCATTGCTTGATTGGTTCGGCTATATCTCTATCCTGGCAAAAGACTTTCTTTGAACTCGTCTAGGGTGGCAATGGATTTTCATGGGACAACCAGTTTTTACACTTCAGCCGCCAGACACATGGTGTATTCATCCCCAGTTCCAGCCCCTACGGGGTGTCATTGCCATACCAGGGGATAAGTCTATTTCCCATCGGGCCCTGATGCTGGGGGCCTTGGCAACGGGAACAACCCATATTCGTGGACTTCTCATTGGTGAGGATACCTGTAGTACCGCCGCCTGTTTTCAGGCCCTAGGGGCAAGGATTTCCGAATTAAATTCCGATAGTGTTCAGGTGGACGGTATTGGTTTAGGGGCACTCCAGGAACCGGAGGATGTCTTAAACGCCGGTAATTCGGGGACGACGCTGCGTTTGATTTTGGGGGTGTTGGCAGCCCAATCCCAGGGTTTTTTTGCGATTACGGGGGATAGATCCCTGCGATCGCGGCCCATGGGGCGGGTGGTCACTCCCCTACAGCAAATGGGGGCATTGATCTGGGGACGAAAAGGTGCAAGTCGAGCACCCCTAGCTATCCAGGGTCAGTCCCTTCGGCCCATTCATTACCATAGTCCGATCGCCTCGGCCCAGGTCAAATCCTCCATTTTATTGGCGGGCCTACAAAGCGAAGGGGCCACCACCATTACGGAACCCTTTTTATCTAGGGATCATAGTGAACGTATGTTAGCGGCCTTTGGGGCGGCGATCGCCACGAACCCTGAGACCTGTAGTGTGACGGTGACGGGCCCCAGTCAATTGCAGGGCCAAGATGTTTCCGTTCCCGGTGATATTAGTTCGGCGGCCTTTTGGTTGGTGGCCGCCTCCATCCTCCCAGACTCCGAGTTATTGCTGACCAATGTGGGGGTCAATCCCACCCGAACAGGTATTTTGGAGGTGCTATTAGCCATGGGGGCCGATATTCACCAGGAAAATGTCCGGGTTGTTACCGGGGAACCGGTGGCGGATTTGCGTGTACGCAGCGCCTCCTTAACGTCAACAGATATTCAGGGGGAGATTATTCCCCGCCTTATTGATGAAATTCCCATTTTGGCCGTCGCCGCCACTGCAGCCCAAGGAATCACTCGAATTCGGGATGCGGCGGAATTGCGGGTCAAGGAAAGCGATCGCCTTGCGGCCGTTGCCCAGCAGTTAACTAAAATGGGGGCAAGCATTACCGAGTATGCCGATGGTTTGGACATTACTGGCGGATCCCAGTTACAGGGGACGGAGCTAGACAGTTATGGCGATCATCGTATGGCCATGGGGTTGGCGATCGCCGCCCTCAGTGCCCAGGGAACCAGTTACATTGGCCAGGGGAATGCGGCGGCAGTATCCTATCCTACCTTTATCCATACCCTGCAAACATTGGTTGGGGAATAACCCATGGTAGCTGCTCCCTTGGGCTGGCAATGGCAGACAACCTTAAAGGGTACCTATCTCACCTGCGATCGCTTGGCAGGAATGGCCCATGGTTTCTTTACCCGTGAATGGGTGGAGGCCGCCTTGGCAGATTTGACTGGCATCCTTCAGCCTGGAGCAATTCCCCTACGAACGAAGCAAGTCCATGGCAATCGAGTGGTTCTCGCTGGAGATATTCTGGCCCAAGGGGAGACGGCGACCTATTTAGACGCAGATGCCCTCATCTCCACGGGCCCCAATCAAGCTCTTTGGGTGTGCAGTGCCGACTGTGTGCCCGTCCTCATTGGCGATCGCCAGACGGGCCGGGTGGCGGCCATTCATGCCGGTTGGCGCGGAACCTCCATGGAAGTTGTCCCCAAAACGATTCAAACCCTATGTCAATTGGGTAGTGCCCTGCCGGATTTAGCCATTGCCCTGGGCCCAGCCATTTCTGGAACCGTTTATCAGGTGGGCCTATCCGTGGCGATCGCCATTGGTGAAACTCTTGTATCCCTCGATTCCCACCAATCCCCAGAGGAGCAAGTGGCCCATCTCCAGGCCCAAACCAGGGGTCTACTATTGCCAGACCCGGAGCCTGGACGAGTGCGTTTAGATGTGCGCCAAGCCAACGTACTCCAACTGTTGAAGATGGGCCTCGAACCAGATCAGATCAGTGTCTCCCCCCTCTGTACCTATCGTGAACCGGAACAATTCTTTTCCTATCGCCGGGAGCGCCTTAAACAAGTGCAGTGGTCAGGAATTACCAGCTTCTAGGAACGGGATCAATTCTGACCCCAGCCATTTGTTGAGCCATGCCCGTGTTATTGACACGCCCCGATCCCGTGGACGGGGTTTCAGACCCACAATTTCTGATAAGCTACCGAGGAACAAGTATCCGCTTAGGACTAGGTTAAATATATGGCCCAGGGCCCCAAACAACAATTTTCCGCCATATCATTTATCTTTCTGACGATCTTCATCGACAGGTTTGGGGAAAGCTTAATTTTTCCCCTCCTACCTTTTCTCGTTGAACCCTTTGGCTTTGATGCCTTCTCCTTAGGATTGCTGGTCTCTAGTTTTGCGGCGGCCCAATTTTTTGCCGCTCCCATTCTCGGCTCCCTTTCCGATCACTATGGTCGTCGCCCCATTTTACTGATCTGTGTCTTTGGTACCGGGGTCGCCAATTTGATTTTTGCCGGAGCAACTCGGGGGGCATTCCTCTTTGGTGCGAGGGCCTTAGATGGGGCCACGGGTGGGGTTGCCTCCACGGCCCAGGCCTACATTTCCGATATTGCCGCCCCCCAGGATCGGGCCAAGCTCTTTGGGATTACGGGGGCCGCCTTTGGCCTCGGCTTTATTTTTGGCCCCGCCCTAGGGGGAGTCTTAGCAACGATTTCCCTGACTTTGCCGGTTTTTGTAGCCGCAGGGGTAGCCTTTTTGAACTGTATCTTTGGCTATTTCACCCTGCCGGAGTCCTTGCCTAAGGATCAGCGCCGTACCCTAAAACTCCAGGATTTTAACCCCTTTCAATCCCTGACCTATCTCTGGGGTGGTCGGGGCATTCGCAGCTTGTTGGGGGCATTTTTTTCCTTTAGTCTGGCATTTTCAGCCTTTACCAGTGTGTATGTTCTTTTTCTCAATGCTCGGTTTGACTGGGGGCCGGGAGAAGCCGCCATCGTTTTTGTGATTATTGGCGTATTTAGTACCCTAGTTCAAGGCGGGTTAATTCGCATCCTGCTGCGGTATGTCAAGGAAATGCAGTTATGTCTATATGGTTTTCTTTGCCTGGGTTTAGGGTTAACCTTTGTGCTGATCACACCGACGGTGCATCCCTGGCCCTACATCGGCCTCTATAGCAGTGCGATCGCCATTGCCTTTGGGTTTGGCCTCGTTTTACCAGCCCTACGGGCATTAATCTGTAATCAAGTCTCCGATCAGGAGCAGGGGCAAGTGTTGGGTAGCTCCCAGGCCTTGCAAAGTATCGCAGCGGTACTCGGCCCCACCTGGGCGGGCTGGACCTTTGATAATGTGAATCCAAGTGCCCCCTTTAGTCAAAGTATCCTCTTATTCGGCCTCGCCGCCTTCCTGATTCTCTTCAATCGTCGCTATTATTTAGCAGCATCCAAAACACCCTAACCGTTGTTGGTATCTAGAGTCACCAAGGGGGACGAGTCGGGCATTTCCTGCCACCAGCCCTTTTCATAGCATTTCTTGAGGAGCCGCCGATAACTGATCACCGTTGCATCAGAGGCCTGGAGAAGATCCTCACTGCTATTGAGAAAGGGAGAAATTAACGGCTCCTGGGTTTTGACGGCCCGTTCATCCTCACTCAATAGACGTACCCCGGTTTTCCGAGTTTGCCCATCAATAAAGGGAAATTTCAGGAAATTCCGCATCAAGGCCCATTTTGAAACCGTGACCGTTGGGCTAACGGGCACACTGGCAATAAACGTATCTAGGTAGAAATTATCAAACTTCAAACCAATAAAGGTAATATTCGGCAGGCAAACCCGATACACCCGCTCCGTTTTTGCCTCCTTCCGGGAAATCCATTGCCATAACCCCGCCAGTCGTTTGATATTAATGGGCAACGTGGCTTCCGCTTCCCAATCTTGGTGGGTAACGGTATAGTCAGCAATCACCGCATCCGCCTGATCCCCCAAGGATTTACGATGCATGAACATGGTATGGGAGCAGTCAATGGTATTTTCCATCACCCGTGTAAAATGGGCATTCCAGGTATATTCGCCATAGACGCAACGCAGGCTAGGATCAGCAAACTGGGGAAATTCGGGAATGGGGGGGGCATCCGCCGGATCAATATCTCCCCAAAAGAGCCAAATAAAACCATATTTTTCCTGGACGGGATAGGTCTTGACTTGGCCACGTTTGGGAATGGCAATCCCTGGGCCATTGGCGGGAATATCCACACAGGCTCCCTCAGGATTATAGGTCCAGCCATGGTAGGGGCAACGAATACAGTCTCCTTCGACCCAGCCCAGGGAAAGGGCAGCACCACGATGAACACAGCGATCGCCTAGGGCAATAACCTCTCCGCCAAGGTTGCGGTAAAGAGCAATCTTTTCCCCCATTAGGGTGATGCCCAGGGGACGTTGCTTGAGGGCTTGACTCACCTCAACGGCATACCAAAAATTTTTAAGGGCCATGGTAAAGTTTCCTATCCTAAAGGGTTTCAGTCACTAAGGGTTGGGGCAGTTCCCAGCCTTTTTCTTGGTAGGAACGCAAAAGTTTCCGGTAGGCAATAATCAACGCATCGGAAGCCACCAAAAGCTCTTGGTGAAAATCCGTGGGAGCCGCCAAGGGATAACAGGTTTGTACCACGTCTTGATCTTCCAGATAGGTTTTATAGGCATTTTCGTGGGAGTTACCATCGGCCCAGGGAAACTTGAGGAAATTGCGAAGCCCAATGTATTTAGCCAGGGTTGTTTTCCCATCTAGGGGAATACTAGTGGTGTAGTAAATGTATTTATAGCCCCGGAAGCCAAAGTCAATTTCAATGCGATTGATTGTGGGTAAGCACACTGTAATGGTTGTTAAGGAGTAGCGGTTTTCCTCTTTGAGTAAATACTTCAAAAAGGTGCGCCGTTTGGGGGCGGGAGCCTTGACCGTGGCCGTAGCAGAGTAGCCATTGGTGGTCACGTCATACTCATCCACTGTGGCGCGATCGCGGTTGCCAAAAAAGGGCGGATGGACAAAGGCCGCATGGGAAACATCTAGATTGCTTTCAATGACGCGGGTATAGTGGGCATTCCAGGTATATTCCCCATAGACGGCTCGCCACTGGGGATCCTCCAGTTCCGGCAATAGGTCTGGAATCGGGGCAGCCTCATTGATCGACCCATCGCCCACAAAGAGCCACACCATGCCATCCTTTTCTTGGACTGGATAGGTATCCACCCGCGCCCGCTTGGAAATGGGGACATCGGGTAAATCAGCGGGAATATCCACGCACTGCCCTTCGGCGTTGAATTTCCAGCCATGGTAGGGACAGCGCAAACACCCCTCCTCCAACCAACCGCGATGAAGAGCCGCACCACGATGGGCGCATTGATTATTAAGGGCAATCACCTGGCCCCGTGGATCTCGATATAAAACATACTGTTGCCCCATTAAGGTCACGGGGATGGGTTTATCTTTTACAGAACGGCTAAATTCCACCGCATACCAAAAGTTTTTTAGCATTGACCCATGACTCCTTCAGCAGAATCGGAACTGGTTTCTAAATCTTTGCCCTCGCTAATCCACCAACCACGATCGGCGTACTGGCGCAGGAGTTTGCGGTAGGCCACCTGGAGGGCATCGGAGGCTACCAAAACTTCGCTGCTTTGGTGAAAGGGCACAATGGCTGGCCGCATGGTAGCAATCACCTGACAATCTTCCTCATAGGTTTGGATAATATTCTTGCGGGAATGGCCGTCTGCCCAGGAAAAGGGAAGAAAATTCCGCAGGCCAATCCATTGGGTGCGGGTAGTCGTGGCAGTGATCGGGGTATGGGCCCCAAAGTAAATGAAGCGATAGCCCCGGAATTTGAAATCCACATCAATTCGGTTCACTCCGGGCAAGTAAGCGGTTAATTGGGCCGTGGTTAGGGGGCGATCGCGCTTGAGAATAAATTTAAGTAAGCCGACCCGCTTCGGGGGTTTTGAGACCGTTAATGCACTGACACTGCTAGGGGTAATATCTACGTCATAGCTGGGCACTACGGCATCATTTCGCAAACTAAAAAAAGATGAATGGACAAAGGGGGCATGGGAACTATCCATATTGCCTTCGGTGACGCGGCTAAAATGGGCAGGCCAAAGGGACTCACCATAGACGGCTCGCCAACCTGGAGTTGCATACTCGGGTAACGGGGGAATGGGCAATCCTTGGTCTGGAGGTAAATCCCCCCAATAGAGCCAAATCAGACCATATTTTTCTTGTACCGGATAGGTTTTTAGGTGGGCGCGTTTGGGAATCGTTGCATGATCATCGTTAGCTGGAATATGAACGCAGATACCCTCAGGGGTATAACGCCAACCATGGTAGGGGCAGGTGAGACAGCCCTGTTCAATCCAGCCCTGGGAGAGCTTAGCCCCCCGATGCAAGCAGTGATCCGCCATGGCCACCAATTCACCCTGGGGCGATCGCCAGAGGACAATATCCTGCCCTAGGACTTGCGTAGATTTGGGTTGTTGACCAACGGCAGTGGCCTGTTCAACTGCATACCAAGAATTTTTCAGCATGACTCGTGACCGTTTAACCCATGAATGTGATGATCATTGGGGGAGACCCCAAACATAAACAATCCAATCTAGAAATTTTATCCCCTATCGCTGTACACTAAAGTCTAAATTTTTTCTGCCCCAGGAACGGGAAACGTCATGATTGAGCCAACTCCTTCCAAGGATGTCCCAGAAATTATTCAAAAATTTCGGGATGAGTTAAATGAAGAAATTGAAGAGGCGATCGAAGACCATGAGTTCAAGATGACCAAAATTGGCATTATTACATTAATCGTATTTGTAGGATTTATTTTCCTATTCATCAAAATATAATTTAACCCTGAAGATGCCCTAGTGAAGTACGGTTTGTAAAACAATTCCAAGAATCACTAATGCCACCACCGGTAGGGCCATGGCCATCATGCCATTGTGGCTTTTGACCACCCGCGCTTCGTGATTGACCACTGCCTGTTTAATGGTTTGGTGCATTTCTAGGCGGAGTTTTGCCACCTCAGACTCTAGACTTTCACCACTGTAAAGATCACGGAGATGCTCGAAGATGGTACGGCTTAAAATCAAGCTATTTTCAGGGTGCTGAAATAAGGCATCCTTCAGTTCTGCTTGGGTAAAGCTGATCAGCTTGACGTGGCCGAGAGCTTGGGCAATACAGGTGCGAGGGCTACCATCAATCAATTCCATTTCGCCAAAAATTTTACCTGCCCCCAAGGTGGCACTGACGCATTTACCCGTTTCTGGGTAATCATCAATGAGTTGGACGCGCCCTGACTTAATGAAATACATCCGATCCGCAAAGTCACCCGTGCTGTAGATCACCTGTTCATTGTCAAACAAATGCTTGTCCATCGAATCTTGGTCGTTCCTTAATAATTTTAGAGTTGCTGGACTAATAAAAGCCTATGTACCTAAGACTAAACCTAGCCTATGACAGAACTATGTCACAGCTATGGAGGGAATGCAACATTATTATATTTTTGGAAATTAATTATCCGAAAAACACGGCAACAAAAACCCCTCGCCTAAGCTCTAACAACCCAGGCAAGGGAAAACAAACAATTAAATAGATTTAGTGATAAAAACCAGTCTCTATCTAGACCAATTGCAGCGATCGCGGTTGTTTCTCGAACATATGAATGGTATCCACAAACCGAGCCGTTTTTGACTGGGTGGAAATAACCAGAGACTCGGTGCGCGCGCCCCCATTAAAGAAACGTACCCCTTTCATCAGCACCCCTGGGGTAATGCCACAGGCGGCAAAGAGAACGGTATTGCCCGAAGCTAGTTCGTGGGCATCATAAACTCGATCGGGGTCACTAATCCCAGCGGCTTTCAGTTGCTCTAGGTTCCCTTCTTTGGTTTTATTCGCCCATTCCTTCGTGACGACGATCGCCGGATCATAGACTAACTGACCCTGGAAGTGTCCTCCCAAGGCCCGCATGGCCGCCGCAGAAATGACCCCTTCCGGTGCAGCACCAATTCCCATCAGGGCGTGGATATTGGTTCCCGAAAAGGCACAGGACAAGGCCGCTGAGACATCTCCATCGGAAATGAGTTGTACCCGTGCCCCGGCATCGCGGATCTCTTGAATGAGACCAGTATGGCGATCGCGCTTCATCACCACAATCACCAATTCATCGATCGCCCGCTCCAGGCACTCAGACAAAATTTTCAGGTTTTCAGTGGCGGATTTACGAATATCCACTTTACCTTTGGCGGCCGGCGGGGCTGCCAGTTTTTTCATATAAAAATCAGGGGCGGCAAATAGACCACCTTTTTCAGAAATTGCTAGGACGGCCATGGAGCCAGGCTGGCCATAGGCACAGAGATTGGTTCCTTCGCAGGGATCCACGGCAATGTCAATTTCAATAAGTTCATCAGGGTTACAGAAATCTTTAGCGTTTTCCTGGGTACAAATGCCCACATCTTCGCCAATATAGAGCATGGGGGCTTCATCCCGTTCCCCTTCGCCAATAACGATTTTGCCACGCATATGGACTTCATTCATCCGTTTCCGCATGGCATCCACGGCTACCTGATCCGCCATATTTTTATCGCCCTTTCCCATCCACCGGGCTGAGGCGATGGCGGCCTGCTCGACCACTTCAATAATTTCTAAGCCAATAACGTTGTCCACACTGCCCTCCTAAATGCGATGAATACCAGTCTAAAGTCTATTGAATGCTGGGTTTGATCTAGCCAATGGCCCACAAAGCTCTTTAGCGGGTGATTAGGTGTTTCCTCGCAGCATCCAGGGATGGATAGTCTGCATGGTGCGCTGTGCCACCCTTGCTGGTCGTTGTATCAAGTCTCTCACGCTTTGACCTCACTACACTAATTTGACGGGTTCAGTCAGGGCAAAACCATGAACTATCCGTCCTGGGGCGATCGCCAGGAACATCCCTTCAGCCTGTTATATTAGCCATACCCCTAGGTTTTAGAATGGAATCATATATTTTTCACCAAAAATTTTATGACAAGTAGTAGCCCGGAACCTTCCCACAATGGGTTTTCTGCCCTCATGCATAACCCCAATTTTCTGAAACTTTGGGGAGGGCAAATTATTTCCCAACTTGGGGATAAAATTTTTCTGGTTCTATTGATTACCTTGGTGACGAACTACCATGCCCCCACGATTCTGGCGGGTTCCTTGGCTTCGGCAATCATGGTGGCGAATACATTGCCAGCAGTCTTTTTTGGCTCTACGGCGGGTATTTTCGTGGATCGCTACCCGAAGCGGGAAATCCTCAGCATTACCAACATTTTGCGGGGATTACTGGTTTTCACGATCATTATCATGCCCAAATACTTTGTTCTTTTACTGTTGATTGCCTTTTTAGAATCCGTCTTGACCCAGTTTTTTGCCCCCGCAGAACAGGCGGCGATTCCCTTACTCGTCAAGGAAGAGAATTTACTCTCGGCCAATGCCCTATTTATTACGACAATGATGGGTTCCCTGGTGGTGGGATTTGCGGTGGGAGAACCCCTACTCAGTTGGGTGAGTTCCTGGGGAGGCGGCAATGCCCGGGAGTTTTTGGTGGGGGGGTTATACGTGGCGGCGGGACTTTTACTTAGTTTGATTCGTCATCGGGAAACCATCCATAAAAGTGATAAAAAGCTGGATGTCTGGGGAGACCTGAAGGACGGCTTTCATTATCTGCGCCATCATCCTCGCCTGGGGAATGCCATGGTGCAATTAACGATTTTGTACTGTGTCTTTGCGGCATTAACGGTTTTGGCGGTGGGTTTAGCCCAGGATATTGGTTTGCGGGCGAATCAGTTTGGCTTTCTGTTGGCGGGGGCCGGTGTCGGGCTGATTTTCGGAGCAGGGATTTTGGGGCAATGGGGCGATCGCTTCCGGGGGAGGCCCTTACCGCTGTGTGGTTTTTTGGGGATGTCCGTTGTCCTATTTATTTTCGCCTTTGTCCATCATCTGTGGCTGGGGTTAAGTTTAAGCGTTGTCCTTGGAGTGGCTGCATCCTTAATTGGTGTGCCTATGCAAACCTTAATTCAAATCGAGACACCCGCCGAAATGCGGGGAAAAGTCTTTGGTTTCCAGAATAATATTGTCAATATTGCCCTGAGCTTACCCTTGGCCTTGGCAGGGATTCTCTCGGATTTAGTGGGACTACGAATTGTGCTGATGAGTATGGGGTTGATTGTGGCGATCGCTGGGATTTGGTCTTGGCGCAATACTCGTAAGGTTTTGATCGATATACTTTGAAGCTCTTCCCAGGTTGATGTCGTTTACTGGGGGAAATTTCGTGATTAGCAGACCAAAAATCGGTGTAAGCAGCGACATCCTGATTGTTCCTGTCATACTCTGCTAGTCTGTGCCATGTTAAGGTTAGGCATGGCATCTGAGAAAAATTATGGCTACCTCACCCATCGAAGTCCAAGTTGGAGCCAGTGGCCGTTTAGTCATTCCCGCCCCTTTACGACATGAGCTTGACCTAAAATCTGGCGATCGGTTGATTGGACGCATTGAAGATGGACGGCTGATTTTTGAAAAACGGGAAACGATTATCCAGCGACTTAAAGGTCAATTTGCTGATCTCCGGGGACAAGAGGTGATTGATGACCTGATTGCCCAACGCCGTTTAGAAGCCGAACCAGAAGTGTTGAGTGTGTTAGTAAAATTCACATAACAATTCAAAGAATATGAAGACAAAATAGTGACTTTGTTTGGGCATTTTCTTTTTACTCTGAACTTGTGTGTCAGCAGTTTTTCCCTACTCAGAATCTTGCAGCTTTCAAATATTATTGAATATAATCGAAAAATAATCACCACAACTAACCCATTCCCAATTTCCTAAAAAATGGCTCAATCCGAAGCACAACTCGAACAAAGTCTGATCGAGCCTATAACTGGAATGAGTTACCAACCCATTACTGTCCGAAATGTCGAAGACCTCAAAGCCACTCTTGAAAACCAACTAGAAAAACTGTTTATGTAGATTGTTAAGATCAAGCCAACTAACCCGAATCTACGCCTGTCCAACGCAACTGCAAATTACAAGAGTGAATGAATCATGATCACAGCCAAAGAAGATTTCTCCACCCTAACCCCCGAAGAATATTTCATTTGGGAAGAAAAGCAACTTGAAAAACACGAACTGATCAACGGCCAAGCTTATGCTATGGGCGGCGGTAGCGTTAACCATGGCCGCATTGCCATCCGCATCACTACACTATTCTCCAATCATTTAGAAAATAGCCCCTGCGAAACGGGTAACTCCGACTTGCGGATCAATATTGTTGGCACAAATAACTATACCTACCCCGATGCCAGTGTCACCTGTGACGATCGCGATAAAATTACTACCCAATACATCACTTATCCCTGCCTAATCGTTGAAGTTCTATCTCCCAGCACCGAAGCCTACGATCGCGGCGGCAAATTCAGATTGTATCGCAACAACCCCGTCTTACAGGATTACCTATTGGTTAGCTCCACCAGCATCGAAATGGACTTGTATCATAAAAATGAGTCCGGCGACTGGATCATTATCAACTATCAAGCGGGCGATACCATTGAACTAAAAAGCATCAATCTCAGCTTTCCCATTGAGCAAGCGTATCGTGGTCTTGACCTAACCCTAGACACCTCAACTTAAACATTCGGAAAAACTAAGGCAAGGTCAAAAACCTGTTCAGGGCATAGGGGAAATTCCACACATCCAGTCGTTGGGATGATTCGTCTATTGAGATAGCCAAACTGAGCCAGCGTAATTGGGGCGGGTTCGCTGTATACCTCCAGAATGCGATCGCTCACATTAAACAACCAATAATGGGGAATCATTGCCTCGGCATAGAGGGAAAGCTTGACCGTGCGATCGTACTCCAAGGACGAATCCGCCACTTCGATGACGAGGAGCGTTGCCGCAGGGGTTGGATGGGCAGATTCATAATCATCATCTTGGTTTTGGACGATCGCAAAATCCGGCTCTGGTTCTCCATCAAACCCAAGGGTGATCGGAGCTTGACATCGAAGGGTTGCCCGATCTCCAAGAATGGGGGGTAAGGCCCTAAGCAATCGAGTGATACAGGTTTCGTGGGCGGTTCCCTTCGCTGCCATTTGCATCAACTCTCCCCGAATCAGTTCAATGTGATCGTCCTCACTCAAAAAACCCAGATCTACTAAGCGATGATAATCTTTCACCGTCAATCGCAGCTTCTGGGGCATTGGCATGGATGAGGTAGGGGCCGTCATCATTGAATCTCTTTACCGGTATTCAGGTTTACGGGTATCCAGGATATGGGTCGTCGACATTGATCCTTTGTCAAAAATATAACCATAAATGCATTCAATATCTAATTCACGAAATTTTAATTAATAATTTGCAACATTTGTCCAAATAGGTATATATTCTTAATTAACACAACTTAATACTTGGCTGTTTCATCCCAAATGGGGGTTGATGAATGGATACTCAATTTCCCTGGCTAACGCTGATTACCTTACTGCCCTTAGGGGCTGCGCTCTTCATTCCGTTATTGCCAGATCAGGACGGTCGCACGGTTCGCTGGTATGCCCTAGGGATTGGTTTACTGGACTTTGTGTTAGCGGCAGCGGTTTTTGCCCAGCACTACGATATGCAAACAGCCCAAGTACAACTGGCGGAGTCCTATGCCTGGATTCCCCAAATTGGCTTGAATTGGTCCTTGGCAGTGGATGGTCTATCCATGCCCCTCATCCTATTAACGGGTCTTATTAACACCGTGGCTATTTTTGCCGCCTGGCAAGTTAAGCACAAGTCTCGCCTCTTTTACTTTTTAATGCTCGCTCTCTACAGCGCTCAAATTGGCGTATTTGCGGCCCAGGATTTACTACTATTCTTCCTTGTTTGGGAAATTGAACTGGTTCCCGTCTATTTGCTCATCTCTATTTGGGGCGGGCCAAAACGGCAATATGCTGCCACTAAGTTCATTATCTACACCGCCGTTGGTTCTCTCTTTATTCTGTTGGCGGGCTTGGCAATGGCCTTCTACGGTGGCAATTTCACCCTAGACATGACGGCTTTGGGCTTGAAGGATTATCCCCTCACCTTGGAACTGCTGGCCTACGCAGGATTTCTCCTCGCCTTTGGGGTAAAACTACCTATTTTCCCGCTCCATACCTGGCTACCGGATGCCCATGGCGAAGCATCTGCCCCTGTGTCGATGGTCTTGGCCGGTGTTCTTCTGAAAATGGGGGGCTATGGTCTGATTCGTTTCAATACCCAAATGTTGCCCGATGCCCATATCTACTTTGCACCGGTGATTATTGCCCTAGGGGTTGTGAATATTGTCTACGGTGCCCTAACTGCCTTTGGTCAAGACAACTTGAAGCGGCGGTTAGCCCATTCTTCAATTTCCCATATGGGGTTTGTACTCCTAGGCATTGGCTCCCTAAATAGTGTTGGTTTGAACGGTGCGATGCTGCAAATGCTCTCCCATGGATTAATTGCAGCGGTTCTCTTCTTCTTAGCCGGTGTCACCTACGATCGCACCCATACCCTTGCCATGGAAAAAATGGGGGGCATGGCCCAAGTCATGCCGAAAACCTTTGCTCTCTTTACCGCCGGCTCCATGGCCTCCTTGGCCTTGCCGGGGATGAGTGGATTTGTGAGTGAGTTAACGGTATTTATCGGTCTTACCAGTAGTGATGCCTTTACCAGTAGTTTCAAAATGGGCGTTATCTTTTTAGGGGCGGTGGGCTTACTCCTAACACCCGTCTATCTGTTGTCCATGCTACGGCGAGTCTTCACGGGCAATCAACAGGGGGATATGTTTGATAAATACATGGCTGATGCCAATCCCCGCGAGGTGTTTATTGCGGTTTCCTTGCTCCTACCCATTTTAGCGGTGGGTTTATATCCCAAGCTGGCCACCCAAACCTACGATGTGACAACCACGGCCCTGGCAGCCCAGGTGCATCAAGCCCTGCCGGCGATCGCCCAGGAACAGGTTCCCCTCTATGCCCAACTCACCCATTCAGCTCCAGAGATTCCCCTCTCGGCAACGGCGATCGCCCGCTTCTAGTCCCAGGATTCCCTGAGTGAGTAGCTGACGCAATTAATAGAGTGAATTAATTTCTGTTGTTCCCTGATTATTTTAGAATTGAGAAAACATAGTTGCCGTCACGCTGCCCTGACCTAATCTAGGGACTCTATGCATTGGCGGATGATGAGGATAAGACGTGGGATCGCACCATTCCCTAGAACTGATCAGTGATTTGGCACAGGTGGATCAACTCTTGGAATGGTTTAACTCCCTTTGTCCTGCAACCGTTCCCAGTAGTGATTGGTTAGGCCTGCAACTCGCCCTCGTGGAAGCCTTTACCAATGCAGTACGCCACGCCCACCGCGATCGCCCCCAGGAAACACCAATTCACATTGAGCTTTGGGTGAGCGATCAAGAGGTGGAACTCCACCTGTGGGACTGGGGACAGCCCTTTGACCTAGAAAGCCGAATCCGTGCGTTACCCCACAAAATAGCTCCAGACTCCGAGGGGGGGCGGGGCTTAAAACTCCTTGCGAATATTGCCGATGAATTGCACTACGAACGGATGACCGATGGGCGCAACCGCTTGACTTTGCGTAAAAACCTTTAGGATAGTTAGGGATCGGAACTTTTTCTATCGCCCTCTGGAATCATCAATCCTTATGTCTGAACTAAACGACATTCAACCCACCCCTGAAGAAGCCTCTAAAAACGGAACTGGAGCCGCCCGCCAACTCTTGGGCATGAAAGGAGCCAAAGCGGGTGAAACCAATCTCTGGAAGATCCGTTTGCAGCTCATGAAGCCGATCACCTGGATTCCCCTAATCTGGGGGGTAGTCTGTGGGGCCGCCTCCTCCGGTGGATTTAGTTGGACCCTGGAAGATATTCTCAAATCCGCCACCTGTATGCTCCTGTCTGGGCCCCTGATGGCCGGTTATACCCAAACCCTCAATGATTACTACGATCGCGAGATTGATGCCATTAACGAACCCTATCGGCCCATTCCCTCCGGGGCGATTCCCCTAGGGCAAGTCCAGGCCCAGATCATTATTTTGGTCGTAGCTGGTCTGGGAGTGGCAGTTCTGTTGGATCTGTGGGCAGGCCATCCCCATTTTCCCGTCACCTTAACGGCCCTATTTGGTGGATTCTTGGCATTTATTTATTCGGCGCCACCCCTGAAACTAAAGAAAAATGGCTGGTTAGGCAACTATGCCCTAGGGGCCAGTTATATTGCATTGCCTTGGTGGGCGGGCCATGCCCTCTTTGGAGAATTGACCCCAACCATTATGGTTTTGACGCTGATCTATAGTTTGGCGGGTTTGGGCATTGCCATTGTTAATGATTTCAAAAGTGTGGAGGGCGATCGCCAATTGGGGCTAGACTCGCTGCCGGTGATGTTTGGGGTGGGAACCGCTGCTTGGATATGTGTCCTGATGATTGATATTTTCCAGGGGGCGATCGCCGCCTATTTAATCAGTATTGAGGCGAATCTCTATGCCGTGATTCTGATTTTGCTGATCATTCCCCAAATTGTTTTTCAGGATATGTACTTTCTCCGCAATCCCCTGGAAAATGACGTGAAGTATCAAGCCAGTGCCCAACCCTTTTTAGTCCTAGGAATGCTGGTTGTGGGTCTGGCCCTGGGGCATCAGTAAGAGTCCTAACGGCTTGGTTTTCAGCGGTGGCAAAGATTTTTAAGCCAGCACCAGAGTGTTGAGGCCATCCGCTGCAAAACCTGGTTAGGCAACTGATAAACGTTTAACTTCTATGTTGCCAACAGCTTGCTCAGCTTGCCATAAATCGTACTGCATTTGCTGATTGAGCCAACTTTCTGGAGATGTATCAAAGGCTTTTCCCAAGCGAATTGCCATTTCGGGGCTAATACCTGCCCTACAATTCAAGATAGCAGATAGAGTTTTTCGACTTACACCCAGTGCCTCAGCAGCGTCTGTAACAGTCAGATTCAAAGGTTCGAGACACAGTTCTTTAAGAACTTCACCTGGATGTGGTGGATTATGCATTTTCATTAGTGGTAGTCCTCAAGATCGACATCACAAGCATCAACACCGTCAAAGGTGAACGTGATCCGCCAGTTTCCAGATACCCTCACCGCCCAGGTTCCTTTACGTTGCCCTGCAAGTTCATGAAGTATCAATCCGGGCAAGTTCATGTCTTGCGGTGAAGTCGCAGCACTGAGACGAGCCAGAATCAGCCGAATTCGTTTGGCATGATTTGCCTGAATGCCTCGGGTGGTTCCCGACTCAAAGAACTGCTCTAGTCCTCGATGCTTGAAACTGACTATCATTCATCAAGCGTAACCCATAACGTTACTAGTTACATTTCAATGATAGACAAATTTAGAAGCGCGCCTAACGTTCCCCTTCAGCGGCGGCTAATAACCTTTGCATCTCTACTGAGATATTCCAACCGTCCGCGGCAAGGGGGTTGTTAGACCGCGCTATTGCCCCCGTCCTGGTTTGCAATCTGCAAAACCCAACGCCTCTGTATCTAGAAAACTTGCGATCGCCATCTCTATCACTGCTTCAATGGGATATTCAATCTCAGCAGCACGCTCAATCAGTGCCGTCCGAATTATCTCAGGCAATCGCCCTAAAATGACTTCAGCATCAGCCGGAGAAAGTTGCTCTTGAAGTTTGGCTTGCATAGCATCACCTTTCAGTGGGAATCTGAGCGTTGTAAGGGGGTTCAGTGGCTCTTAGAATAATAGCTTCTAGCTCCAATAGTAGCGCGGGGTTTCCCCAATGCGAAATGACCTGTACTGCAATCCTTACATCTTCATCGTTGTACTTGTCAAGCCATGCCCACAAAAAGGCTTTATGCCCACCACCAAAGCGACCGCGTAAACTCTTTGTTTTACCGATATAGAGTAATCCATCGGTCTTATGCCGAATTGCATAAATGCCAGGACGCGCAGGAATACTACTAAACTCACGGCTTAATAGTTGACACTGTTCAAAGGATGTGAATGCGATCTCATCCAGAATATTTCGAGCCTGAACTTGCAACTCAGAATCATTCAATGGCATAGGAATCAGAAATCTGGCTGCCCAGAATTATATCCCCCTATGTACTCAAAGCAGGCAAACTGCTGGAGTTCCTACCCGTTGAATTTGGGACGCTGATTGTAGCCAAGCCTAGGATCATTCGATCCGAACAAGAGAATATACTCTATTTCTTTCTTGTTAACTTCTTCATTTCCGTTGCATCGCTTGGTTCGCCGACGGGGGAAGCGCAGGTCGGCTGGCGTAGGTGGCATCAGTGATGATCCAGCAACTGTATAGTTCGTTGATCACCCCTTCCATTAAAGTACTTGTCGATGATCTTGTGGAACACGGAATTGGCATTTGAGACATGCGCAAATAGTGTCGCACAGGATCGGAGCTTTAGGTCATCCGGTTTACCAAATATCTCAGTCGCAGATCTTCCCTCGATGGCCAACGCGGCCTCGCAAATTGTAATCAGGCGTGGCCCCAGAACACCATGTGTGAGATACGCGTAGGCCTCATCTGAACCCGTTATTCCGTATTTCTGGGCCGTCGAGCTGTTACCTAGGCCGCGAAGTTGTGGGAAGACGTACCACATCCAGTGTGATTTTTTATGCCCGTTCTTGACCTCGGACAATGCGATATCGAATGTACCGTCCTGGGCTAGAACGAAGCGACCGAGGTCGAAATGGTCGTCAGTGTAGGTATCTTGCATCACGATTCTTCGGCGAACGGTTCCGCTCACCGGACGTAGACAACCTTTGCAGCTTAACCAACCAAACTCAACCGTTCCGGTGCAGCGGGATTGTTATACGGCGTGTTCTTGCAGCCAATTTATTACCTCATTGGCATTTCTATCAGGTGGAAAGACTGGATAGAAAACTTTCATAATCTTACCTTCTTCAATGATCAGCGTAACTCGCTTGATGAGATGCTTGCCTCCCACTTCAAACGTTGGCAACTTTAGCGTATTGGTAAGGTTCAATTCACGATCACTCAAAAGCTCGAAAGGTAAATGCAGCCGTGCCTTTACTTCTAACTGATAGTCAGTGCTTTGAGTGCTAAGACCGAAAACACTTGCACCCAATTCGTTTAGCTCTTGGTAATGATCTCGAAAGGTGCAGGACTGTGGCGTACATCCTCTGGCTCCGGGTATTGCATCCCATCCATCAGGAAGAGAAATCCCAGGTTGCCCTGTCATGGGATAGCAATAAACCACGATACGACCTGCGATCGCTGATAAATCAACGCATTCACCATGAGTTGAAGGTAACGAGATCGACGGCAAAGCTATCCCCAGCAAATGATCGCAAGCACCATCATCTATTGGAATGGGCAGATCTTGCGGCAACGCTGTCAGCTTATTCATATGGCTTTTTATGTCTGCGACATCCCTAATGCTAACAGATTGATTTGCAATCACTTCCTCAACCTGCAATCGAAGCCGTATAACGTTCGGGTTGAGCCGCTGCCAGCAACCTTTGCACAGCACCGACCAACTGTGTCAGTCCGCTCCAAGCGAATTGTTATGCCGCCTTATACAGCGACTTCTCCATTACGTAATTGATGAATATTTCGCCCCGACAAGTTACCTTCTGCTCGTTAACGATTGAAAACCCCATACGTTGAAAAAATGGTTTTGCCGTGATGCTAGCTTCAGTGATTAGATGGCTCACCCCCAAGCCTAACGCCTTTGCTTCAATCGCTTGATAAATTTGACTACCCACTCCACAACGTTGATAGTTTTTGCGGCAGTAAAAGCAGTCGATATGACCATTAGACTCTAGCTCTCCGAATCCAGCAATCACACCTTCATCGTCAGCAACATAGGTGAATCGATTTGAGCAGATCTTTTCCCAATCTCTGAAGTAAATATTGTTAGGTGCCCATGCCTCAACTTGATTACTTGAGTAATCGCGGATGTTTATTTCGCGTACTGTTTCATGAAACAACTGTGCTACTTTTTCTGCGTCTTGTTTTTCAAACAACCTTATTTTCATAGGATCGCCTCATCGACAATCTAAAAACTGCCTCTTTTCCAGTAACCTCGCGCTAGTTCAACTCTAAACACTGACAGATAACTTCTAGCTACTTCCACCACCAAGAACTTGCGGCATAACGTTGCCCATCACCCGCCGCAGATAACTTCTGAGTTCTTACAGACAGGCTCTCAACGGTCGGGTGCATGGGCGTTGTTAGGCGGCATTATATTATAAGGGAATAATAAAGACTTAATTATTCTCAACTTTCTGAGATAGAATCAGCACCCAACTGATTAGAAGTAATGCCATCGGCTTTAACAGCATTAATAAATTTATCAAGCTTAGATTTTGGTAGATTACGAGCTTCCCAATTAGGATAATTAAAAGTCAGCCAATCTCTACAGTAACTTTGCTGTAAAAGTTCTCGCATAACCCTCTTAACAGCTTCGCGAACACCTCTCTTTTTTTCAGTCGATAAATAAGCCCATATTCCAATCATTGCATCACAAATATCTTCAACTGAAAATTCATATCTTTTCCTAATAAGAAAAGCTACAACTTGTTGAATCACACCATCTGTAAATCTTTGATCTCTCAAATTTTCAATTGGAATAGGAAGATAACCTTCAGGGATTCTCTTGAACTTCATGTTTTCTGTAAGAATCAATGATAGTTCAGTGTCACGGATATTACCTGAATGAAACTCAATACAATATTCGCCTGTAGGTACTCGGCAAAAAGAGCATAAGAGTAACCTGTCACTATTTGTACTGTCAATAATATCTTTAAATGTCTGTAATGAAGTGGGCAAAACAGTTACCCAAAGACTACAAAGTCTACAAGCGTCTAACGCAACACGAGCACTATTTATTAAGTCGTTTGCGTCTACAAGAAGGTAACGCCGAATCTGCTCTCCTTTTTCGTAGCTTAATGAGTTTGCAGCAGTCCATTCTGTTAAGAGAGTGTGTTTTCTAGCAGGCGAATAAACAATTGCTTCTGGATTGACAGTATTGCCTTGCGATGTGAAGGAAGGCTCAATGCTATGGATACTGTAACCAAGTTTATGAATGGATACAGAATGAGGTCTTAGTAAAGGATGCTTACTAAATAAACCAATGAAAAGATTGGTCATTTGCAAGTTAAAAAAACTGATTTCCAGAGTCATCCTGTACGTCCACTAATCGACTAAAAGTCCTTTGGAGGTTTGTGTAAAAACGAATTGCCGTATTACCACAAGCTCCCATTGAGAGATACATACAAATAATTTCTGGATATATTTCAAAAAAGAGTTTCGCTCCATTGTGTAAATCTACAGCAAGAACGCTGCGACCTTCCCCGCTAGAGGTTGGTCTAGGTGTTCCCCAAAGCTTAAAAGGCATTTTCCCTGAGAACACTACCTCACAAAAAAGATCAACATCTTCGATTTGACTTTCAGATAGATCAAAAACGATAGGATTTCCCGTAACATGCCATTTTGTTTCATCAGCAGTAGTCAGAATAATGTAATCGCTTTCAATTTGATAAACTTTATTTGCATAAGCATTTTGAACCTTATTAATTAAAGCTTGATGTGCAGCAAAGGAAGTTCCATTGGTAGTAAACTTTCCATTAAAATAAAGCGTTTCAATTGTGAATTCTTCTCTGGCGTGAGGTCTAGAGTATTTCATCCTCACATTCGCAAGAGAAGTCTGAGTCGCTAATTCCTTGTCTCGATTCATTAAATCCCACAACAGCCTAGATTCTCGCTGACTGCCAGAAAATTTTAGACTAAATGGTTCAGAATTTACATATTCATTATTTTCTTTTTTAAAGAAGGAGCGGTCATGCTCAAATCGAAACCCTCTAGGTTCACTTTCTTTCTGAGTTGATTCAAGCAAGCCCGACCATAGCCAGGTTCTGTCTAAATAGGTTTTTGAATCAACAAGTCTATTAAGTATGTCATCTAGATATTGGGCACTAGACACAGAATATGCTCGCCAAAACCTCCGATTTGAGTCACTAATAGTATCTAGATAAAGAGTGATTGTCTCCTTGTTCCACGCCCAAGCAACTGTATAGAAACCTGCTTCGTTCGTTTCAACAACATGAGCGTCGCTACTCTTTCTTTTTTTGCCTTCAGCTTGCACGCTTAAAAGGTCACAAAGATAGTTTCCCTCATCCCTTCTTTCTAGTTGTTGAGGTTTCCAGTCACATTCTAATAGAAAGGATTTAACAAATGAGGTGCCCCTTTCAACTTCTCCTTTGTCACGGAGTTGCTCGTATGAGTGCTGCATCTTTCTCTCTAGATATAAATACAGCTCCTCACGATTCTCTACATCTTGTCTCCCTTGCTGACGCGCCATAGAACGACCTATGTGTTATTGATTCCTTCGAGAAGGCTGACTCTAGCGAGACAACCCTCAACTGTATCAATGAAACTCACACCTCATAACTAGAGTAACCGAATATAAACCATCTTCACGGAGAAAAATGTCTCTTCCACGACATTGAAACGCTTTGAATTTTAATCATCTGAGAAAAACAGAGGAAACAAAGGGGATCTCTTGCCAAGACTAAGCAGCCTAACGTTCCCGCTCACCGGACGCAGAGCGCTCCACATCCCCACCGATAACTCAAATTCGTTCCGGTGCAGCGGGATTGTTATGCGGCAGCAATTCCCAGTGCCTTACGGAAAATAATTTTGTCGTCTCCAGCCTTGTAAAATTCTCGAATTCTCGCTTCCTCGTCATAACCACTCTTTCGATAAAATGCACGAACGTATTCAAAGTCTTTCAGTCCGGACGTTTCTACCAGTAGCACACGCTCACCATGCTTAGTCAGCATTTGCTCAATATGGCGCAACAAAGCGGCTCCGCGTCCCTGTCTTTGGTGGTTGGGATGAATAGCGATTAGATAGAGATTCCACGTCCCCTCTGTCATTCGTTCTGGCGCAACGTAGGCAATGCCCACTAGCTCATTATCGTGGTCGCTAAACCACATACCCTGACTGTCTGTTTTGTCACTGAAATGCTGATTTAGCATTTGGGCGAGTTCTTCAATTTGATTTGACTCAAAAAGTCCTGTCGCTTCCGCCAAAGCAAGTAATGCATTCGTGTCATTGGGCGTGGTCAATCGAATCATAACGAGTTTTAGTCAAAGCCTTCACTTTTGCTTCCATTATTCAAGCGCCAACATTAAAATTCCCCACTACCTCAATGAGAAATTCCTGAGACGTTTGCAATTAACAGACAACCTTTCAACTACTGCCCCAACCGTTGGTTTAAGCCGCATAACTACTGATTAGGCAGCGATTAGCAGCCCAACATACCTAAGATTTAGGAAACTGCATCCTCCATAACCAAACATCGCCAGAATTGTAGCACATCAATATTGAGGTATCAAAAATTGCTAAATCTAGCATATACAAAACTTCATGGTTCACTAAAACCCTTAACTGGTAAGGGTTTTTAGTCTTTAAAAAGGTGAATGTTATACGGAATCAAGCAGATATGCACCTTAGCCTTAAAGGACTACAAGCCTTTGCTGCCAAGAGTTATGCTGCTAAAGTAAGAGAATATTATGCTGCATCTGTTTCCATGGAATCCTTGCCCCCAGATACTCCCAAGCGGAAACTATTAGATCAAGTCCGCGATGCCATCAGACTAAAACACTATAGCTACCGCACTGAACAAAGTGAGGCTGCCTCAAAAATACGAGCAACCTCAGCATTAACGCGGATTGTAATCGTTTTAGTTTCCATAGCAGTTATTTAGTCTATAAACGAGGTAATCTATTTTTTTTTGTAAATAATAGAGAGAAACAAGCGACTCATGCCATTGCCATACCCAAATGCAATGTTTCGTTGTAGTGCTGAATAAAGTTCCAAATCGCTTCCTCATGAAGTGGAGTGAGACAGATAATGGCGAAGTCGCATCAATGCCAGGGTTTGACCCAATTCTAGGGGCAGCAGGGATACCCCCTCCAAACTAGATTGAATCCAGTTCTCTCCCCAAAGCCATTCTTGCCAGCCGTCGATTCCTTGCCCCAGGATTAAAACCAGGCGATCGCCACTGATGGATTTCACTTGATGGTCAATGGTCAGGGGGCCCAATTTACTTTGGAAGACCAGTCCGGTTTCTAGGCGATCCGGTAGGGGGTGGCTCAATTGCTGGGGCCAGAGCCAGGCTTGGATCTCCTCGGGCCGGGTGAGGCAATCCCGCAGTTGACTGGCAGAGGCGGGAATTTCAATCCGAATTTGACTACGTTGGAATTGACCGAGCATGTTCTCAATATCCTCATTTGCTTCAAGAGACCAAAAGAACTAAAATTGCTGAATGCCTCTATTTAACTAGGGTTTGTCCGTTCTACTCCCATTCTCGCAAACACTGCCGAAAAATTTATGATCGCCTCCTCTCCCACTCCGATTCGTATTGGTTCTCGCAAAAGTCAATTGGCCTTAGTCCAAACGGAATGGGTACAGGCAGAACTTCAGGCCCGGCACAGCGATCGCCAGTTTGAAGTCCTAACCATGACCACCCAGGGAGACAACATTTTAGATGTGGCCCTGGCAAAAATTGGCGACAAGGGTTTGTTTACCAAAGAGCTTGAACTCTCCATGCTGCGGCGGGATACGGATTTAGCGGTGCATTCCCTCAAGGATCTGCCCACCCATCTACCGGACGGTTTAATGTTGGGCGCGATTACAGAACGGGAAGACCCCGCCGATGCCCTTGTTCTCAGTGCCAAACATCTCGATAGTGGCCTGCAACTGGATACCTTACCGGCGGGATCGGTGATTGGTACATCCTCCCTGCGGCGGTTAGCCCAATTACGGCATCATTTTCCCCATCTAGAATTTAAGGATGTACGGGGAAATCTGAATACGCGCCTGCAAAAACTAGATGCCGATGAGTACGATGCGCTGATTTTAGCGGTAGCGGGGATGAAGCGTTTGGGGTTTGGCGATCGCATCAGTCAGGTGATCCCCACAGAACTGTCCCTCTATGCAGTAGGGCAGGGGGCCCTAGGCATTGAATGTCGCACCAATGATCCCGATATCTTAGAAATTATTAAAACCCTAGAACATCCGGGGACTGCGGCCCGCTGCTTGGCGGAACGGGCCTTTCTGCGTCAACTAGAAGGGGGGTGCCAAGTTCCCATTGGGGTGCACACGGTGATCTCAGGGGATGAACTCACCTTGATGGGACTGGTGGCGAGTCTAGATGGTAAAACCTTGATTAAGGATAGCGTGAGTGGGCCGAGCAGTGATGCAGAAACCCTCGGGTTTACTTTGGCGGAATGCCTACGGGATCAAGGAGCCAGTGCTATCCTCGAAGATATCTTTGCGACAATGCGCCCCGAACGTTAATCCCTTTCCCATTTAACTAACTAACTCCACCTAGCTAAAATTATGCCTCCTAGACCGCCCAGACCCGGCATTCGTAAAGATGGCCGTAAGGATTTTCGCCGCAGCGATCGCCCCAACCGAGATGGCCCACGGGACAAACCAAGTCGTCCCATTAAAACCAATAGCCGTGCTGCTTCGCCGGGCCCTGCCCCCATTAAACGTCAAGGCCCAGATGCCCCTAAACGCAGCGATCGTCCTGAGCGTAATCCTCGTGACAGTAGTGGCGATCGCGAGAACCGAGATTATCGTGATCGGACCTACCGGGGCGATCGGCCCGGGCGATCGGATCAACGTCCTCCCCGCAGTACCACCGATGAATCCACCAATCCCGATCTCATCTACGGCCGCCATACCGTACTCACGGCCATTGAAAGCGGCCGTCCCTGTAACCGCATCTGGGTGATTGAGGCCCTCCGCTACGACCCTCGCTTTTTAAGTGCCCTGAATCATGCCAAGGCAGAAGGGGCTGTCATTGATGTGGTTCCCTCCCAGCGGCTGGATCATCTCTGTCAGCGGGGTCGCCACCAAGGTATTGCCGCCCAGGTTGCGGCTCATCCCTATTTGGAAATGAATGAACTGATTAATCAGGCGGCCAAGGTCAGTCAAAACCCCATTCTATTAGCCGCCGATGGTATTAATGATCCCCATAATCTAGGGGCAATCATCCGTAGTGCCGAAGCCCTGGGAGTACAAGGTCTGATAATTCCCCAACGCCGCGCCGTGGGAGTGACTGCCACCGTTGCCAAGGTCGCCTCCGGGGCGATCGATCACTTACCTGTGGCACGAGTGATTAACTTCAACCAAGGCCTAGAAACCCTAAAAGCCGCCGGATATTGGATCTATGGCCTTGCCCCTGGCGGGTCTGATTCCCTCACCCAAACCACCTTTGAAGGGCCTATTGTTTTGGTAGTGGGCAGTGAAGAAAGTGGCCTGGGTCTACAAACCCAAAAACACTGCGATCATATCCTTTCCATCCCCTTACCGGGACGCACCAATAGCCTCAACGCTTCCGTTGCCGCTGGAATTGCCCTCTACGAGGTCTGTCGTCAACGACCTGTGGCGGTACGGCTCAACTTTGATCCCCCAGACACCGCTACCACGATTGATTGATACCAATACTTTGGCTAGAGATAACTAAATATAACAATTCTCGTTTCCGAGGTGCTTTCTTACACATTTTGAATGGGATCAGTTATACCCAAGATAGAGTGTTTTATAAGTTTTGGGGCAACGTTTGGAGGATATGTTTGTGAAACCAGATAGTAACACCAGTTTTTTGGGCTGGTTAGCAGATCGTACCAATGAAATAGGTTTAGCCTGGTGGGTAAAGGTTCTGACGCGCTCCCCCCAATGTACCTACTATTTTGGTCCATTTCTGACCGCCGCAGAGGCTGACAAAGAAAAGGCGGGCTATATTGACGACCTACGCTCTGAGGGAGCCGAGGGAATAGAAGCGATTGTACAGCGGTGCCGTCCAGAGAATCTCACCATCGATGAAGACTCGCCAAAAAAGTATCTGACCGCCCTTAGCGTTTAATCTGATTGATGCTGCTAACGGGTGGAAAAATTTCTTCACTGAGCAACCCATCACTCCTTAAAATTCAGAATCCATTCACCCCATTGATGTTATATAGCTGTTAAGGAGCAGCCACAGATGTGTTGAGACAAGTGGTCTAAAAACGGTCTAACGTTAGATCACCCTGAGGCTCCCTAGGGGCATGCTCAAAAATCACAGGTAATGTCATCCAAAAGGTTGCCCCTGCCCCCGGCGTACTCATCACCCCAATCTTGCCATGGTGGGCATTAATGATCTGGCGACAGAGGTACAGCCCCAAGCCAATACCCGATCGCTGGCGAGATTGTTTTCCCCGATAGTACAAATCAAACAGATGCTCTAGTTGCTCTGGCAAAATTCCGATGCCATCATCTTCAACGGTACAGAGAAGGGCCTGATCCTGGGTGCGGGCAGTAAAGGTCAATGTCAAACCAGGGCGGTTATGTTTAAGGGCATTGGTAATCAGGTTTTCAAAGACCCGCCGCAGTTGGGAACCATCGGCTAACACCATGGGTAAGTCATCCGGGATTTCATTATTGATATAGGCTTGGTTCTTGGCTAGAAGGGGGTCTAAATCCATTAAAATCCCATCTAGGAATTCACTAAAATTGAGGGGAGCCAGGTCTAGCTCCATGGTTTGTTCATCATCAAAATGAATATCCAATAAGGATTCAATCAAGGTCAACTGCCGTTCATGGCTTTGGACCATCCGCTGAAGAACTCGCACTGGCACGGAAATATCGGTTTCGTCTGTTTTTTCCGGCATTAAATTATTCAATACCATCAGAGTTCCGAGAACCGGTGTGCGTAAATCGTGGGATACGGCATGGAGAAACACATCCTTGAGGCGATTGAGTTCCTCTAGTTCCGTCATTTTTTGCCGGAGTTGGGCGGTGCGCTCTTCCACCTGGTATTCCAGATTGGCATTGAGAGCCGCTAATTTTTGATAGAGGGCGGCCTGTTGCAGGGCGATCGCCACTTGGTTGGCTAACTGTTCCAGGAGTTGTAATTCAAAGGGTTGCCAGATTCGGGGAACCGCACATTGCTGAATCACCAGTACCACTTGATCACCGCAATGATCCTGGGGAATGGGAATCACTAAACTGGATTGAATGTGATGGTCTTGATAAATGGCTTGAAGATCAGCGTTTAATTCGCCAAGGCTAAAATCTTGAATTTTAGGTGCGGACTGGCCGCTAGGGGTGGCAATGTCCAGGAGACTTTCCAGATAAACCGGTTGATTGAGTAATTGCTCTAAATCTGTTTCCCAGGTCTGATGGCTGGCAGCGGCGACAATTTTGACGCGGCAGGGGTGGGGAGCTAAATAGGCAATAAAGACCCGATCGGCATGGAGACAGTGGCGGACTTCAACCACGGTGGTATTGAGAATATCCTGTAATTCCAGCGATCGCCGGATACGCAGGGCAATTTCCGCCAAGAGTTGCTCCCGTTGGGCCGCCAACCGCAGATCTGTTTCCGCCTGCTTGCGTTGGGTAATGTCCCGAATGCCCACCACCCGTGCCGGCCGTCCCTGATAGAAAATAGATTTGCCCTGGATTTCCCCCACAAAGGTACTGCCATTTTTCCGCTGTCCCACGGCCTCTAGGGGTTGATCCGAAGGCTGTTGAATCCGGCTAATAATCAGTTCCCGGGATGAGGGATCCGTCACCATCAAGACCGATTGGCCAATCATCTCCCCAGGGGTGTAGCCAAATAGATCTTCTGCTGACTCATTAATATCAATAATCCGCCCCTGATCATGGATGATCACCGCTTCGGAGGTGGCCTGGAAAAAACTTTTTAATCGATCCTCACTGGCCTGTAATTCCGCAAGGGCTTTGTGGCGATCGCTCGCTTCAATGGCCAAGGATACTAAATCCGCAATCGAAGCAGCAAACTGCTGTTCCGCAACCGTCCAACGCCGTTGGGAGACTAAATGTTCATGGCAAACCACACCAATCATCGTCCCCTCAGCCCAGATGGGGGCATCCAGCATGGCCGTAATCCCCAAAGGAATTAAATAACCCTGGGCAAACTCATGGGTGCGGGAATCTGTCACCGCATCATGGGCAGCGATTACCCGCTCCTGTTCCAAGGCCTGGAAATAATCTGGATAATCCGCCGCTGCCAACTCTTGACCACTACTATAGCGATCCTCTAGGCGTTCATAGAGCGTGATACAGCGAATCTTGATCCGATCCTTGGTGTAGAGCCAAACACTGGTGCGGGCAACTCCCAGAGTTGTTGCGGCCGTCGCCACAATTTCCTGAAGAGACTGATGCAAATCCCCTTGATGCAAACTTTTCCGTCGAGACAGTTGGACTAAAATTTCATCCTGTTCTTGCAGTTGTTTTTCATTGGCATTGATGGGACAACTACTGCGACGTAACCCCAAAACTCCCCCCAAGGGTTCCGTAAAGGTTTGGATCGTCAAAATCTCCTCTTCCGGCCAGTGGTACATCGCTTGGGCATATTCCACCGTAAAAATACCCCAGAGTTGCCCCTCCACCGTAATGGGTAAGGCTAAGACCGACATAATACCGAGGGATTCTAGCCATTGTTGCTCAACCCCTGGGAACTCTCCCACCCACGTCTGAAGGCTATGGCCGGCCCTAAGACGACTGAACCAATAGTTAAAACTCGGCAGGGGGGTAATTTGGGCTGGACTGGGAATTGCTTTTTCATCCCGTCCCCAATCCGCGTAGGGAGATAGCCAAAGGTCTTGGCTCGGTAGGGGTTGGTGTACTTGCCACAGCCGTAGGCGATCGCAGGCCAATGCTGTCCCCAACTCCGGCAGAGCTAACAGTAAGGGTTCTGGCCAGGGTAATGCCGTCAATAACTGCCGCACCGCACCGGTGATCGTTTGCAGTTGAAGCTGAGGAGTCACAATAGGGGACATACAATCAATCCGAGTCTGTCGTAAGAGTTCAACACAAATAAGGTCAAGATAAAAGCAAAGCTAGATCGATCCTACTGGCCAGACTCTCATCCGTGGCTCACCCGATCAGGGGATTCCCAAAGGAAACGAGGGCCCGACTGAATCAGTCCAAGCCCTCGCATAGGAGTGAATTTAATGAATCCCATGAAACCATGGGAGACCTAGGAACAGCCTAGGGAGTCATCACCCGAGCTTGGGACGGTCGATAGTCCGTACCCTGCTTATTGGCACAGAAACCAATATCAACGGTTTGATTCGGATGCATCCGCTGCCCCCAGGAGGCGGGGGTTACGGTATATTGAGAACCCTGTCGCTGAAACGTGCCATTCCAACTGTTTTGAATACTGGCTTGGTTCATTTGAAAGCCAAGTCGCCATGGCTCACTCACCTGATTGCCCTGATTGGTCACCATAAAGCGCGCACAGAACCCCGTTTGCCAATCGGAATCAATGGTACTGCGAACGGACAGTTGACTACTCCCTGCCGGAGGGGGAGGCGGAGGAGGTGCAGGCGTGGGAGTTGGCGTTGGAGTAGGTACTGGGGTGGGTTCAGGGCTGGGCGTAGGAGTAGGAGTTGGCGTAGGTGCGGGGGGCGGAGCCGAGCCACCGAGGAGGGTACTTAGGAGTTGCTGCTTATCAGCATGGACGGTTTGCCAGTTATCCTGCAAAATACCTCCCGTATCCCCACTATTGGGGTTCCAACTCCAATAGGTGAAGTGGAGATTTTTGTCCCCAATATATTTGACAAAGGTGCGCTGCCAAATCCCTTCCTTGGAGGTGGCATCCACTTGACGACCGCCAAACTCACCAATCAAGATCGGCGCAATATTGCTATCGGCAATGTACTGGAAGCCAATTTGCCAACGGTTGGCCATATTGTTGGGGAAACTGGAGTCATGGAACCAGGTTTGGTTATACACACCTTGCCCATATTCGTGGGGAGAGTAGACCAATTTATTCGGCACATTCAGACGGACGGGATAGTTTCGCACCCCCTCCAGATTGCCACCCCACCAATGGGTTAGTTGTTGGCCAGGGACGTTTTTCTCCACCCCTTCTACCACAATTAACCAGTTGGGATTCACCGCCAGGATAGCATTGCCACACCGTTCTGCGGCTAGTCGCCAATCCGTTGCCATGTTGCCCGTTCCCCAACTGGCGTTACCATGGGGTTCATTTTTTAGGTCGGCCCCAATCACGTTCGATTGATGCCGGTAGCGATCGGCCAGCATTGTCCAGGTGGAAATCCAATCCTGTTCGCTGAAACCATCGCCGTACCAAAGTTCAGGGATTCGGTGCTGATTCAAACGGTGATTGTCCAACAGAATGTACAGGCCTTGCCGCTGGGCTTCTTGGATCACTAAATCCATCACTTGCAGCGGTGTCTTGCCCTGTAAATCACTGTTGCTGCCAATACCAAAATTCACCGCACTGAAGGTACTGGCCCGCAATCCTTCAATGGAAAACGGTAAGCGAATGACGTTGTATCCCAAGTCTTTGATTTGCTTGAGCATACTCTTGTAATCACGGGCCCACAAACCATGGGGAGAGCGGGTATCGGTTTCTAAACCAAACCAGTTCACCCCCCGCAGCAAGATGGCTCGGCCTTGGGCATCCACAATTCGGTTACCAACGGTAGACAGGGGTGTGGGCGGCAAAGAGGCACTAAAGACCGGTAGCGGCCACAGATTAATACTCAGGATTAATCCCAGCCCACATAGAAAACAGAGGAGAGGTTTGATTAGAAATTTGTAAGGTTTCCAATGGTGATCGTGCATTGATTCGCAAAATAAAGGATACCCTCTATGACGTGGAGACCAGGAGGCATAGACTGTAACCCTAGTCCAGAAAAAAAATTGGTTACTCTATACCCGAAAATAACTTTCACGCTCTATAATTTAATGAATCTACACAATTTTTAGGGTTTAGACATCCCTATACGGGGTTCAGACAGGTTTTAATCAGGTATTGCCCTGGGTGTACTGGAAGCGGGATGTGTAGTACGGTAAGGTTGATGGGCAGAGAACCTCTCAGGAATGTCCAGATGGTTGTGCTGAGGACTTGAGTATCGGCAGGATGTCAGGTTAATGATAGGGTACAAAAAACTAAAAAAAATAACGTTATTCATCAATTAGGGAGTATCAATCGCCTTGGAAAATCACAAAGAGAAAATTCTTGTGGTTGACGATGAAGCCAGTATCCGTCGCATTCTGGAAACTCGTCTTTCAATGATTGGCTATGTTGTTGTCACTGCTGCTGATGGCGAAGAAGCCCTATCGACGTTTCGGGATGAAGTGCCGGATTTGGTCGTCCTGGATGTGATGATGCCCAAGCTGGATGGGTACGGCGTATGCCAAGAATTACGAAAAGAGTCAGATGTGCCGATTATTATGCTCACAGCCCTAGGGGATGTGGCGGATCGGATTACGGGGTTAGAACTAGGGGCCGACGACTATGTGGTGAAACCGTTTTCTCCCAAAGAACTAGAGGCCCGAATTCGCTCGGTCCTACGACGGGTTGAGAAGACCTCCACCTCTGGCATTCCCAGTTCCGGCGTGATTCAAATTGCCAATATTCGCATTGATACCAATAAACGGCAAGTTTATAAGGGGGATGAACGAATCCGCCTAACGGGTATGGAGTTTAGCCTCTTGGAATTGTTGGTCGGTAAGTCCGGGGAACCCTTTTCCCGAGGTGAAATTCTTGAAGAAGTGTGGGGCTATACACCGGAGCGTCATGTGGATACCCGTGTGGTCGATGTCCATATTTCTCGATTACGGGCTAAGTTAGAAGAAGATCCGAGTAACCCGGAGTTGATCCTCACGGCCCGGGGGACGGGGTATCTATTCCAGCGAATTATTGAGCCAGGAGAGTTGATCGGAAAGGTGTAGGCTATGGCTGCTAATTTCCTAAAAAAGCTGAACTGGACGCTTTCGGACTGGGTGGGATTGACCATTACGGCGATCGCCCTAGGGGTAATTGCCACGATGCAGCAAACGTCCCTTGAGGAATTAAAAGATAAAAGTCAACAGGTTTTGTCCAAGGAAGCCTATGAGCGTCAGGATGCCCAAACTGAAGCCCAGATCAATCTTTTAGCTAATATCCCCGCCTTTGGGTTTGAAAATCTGATTAGTGATTGGAGCTTTTTGCAGTTTTTGCAATACTTTGGCTACTGGCAGGCTCGGGAAAAAACTGGCTATGACCTATCCCCAGACTTTTTCAAGGTCATTATTAACAATGATCCTCGGTTTGTGAATAGTTACGTCTTTCTCTCCACGTCCTCTACTCTCTATGCCGGGCAACCCCAAGAAAGTGTTGCCTTGATGGATCAAGGATTAGCCAATATCTCCCCGAAAACCTTTCCCCAAGCCTATTTGATCTGGGTCTATCGGGCCATGGATGAATTACTTTTTCTAGGGGATCCCCAAGCATCAGCGAAGTCCTATGAAATGGCCGCCCAATGGTCTGAAATTCAAAAAGACCCGGATATTTATGAGTCGGCTCCTTTTTATCGCCGCATGGCTGAGGGGTTAGTCCGTAATCCTAATAGCCGTCAAGTTCAGTTTAATTCTTGGATGTTAGTGTTATCTAATTCGGTGAGCGATCGCACCCGTGAACTAGCCCTAAAAAATCTCAGGGAACTAGGGGCCGTCGTCACTATTTCCCCTGAGGGAACAATTAATGTACAGCCGCCACCAACGGATTGATATTACAATCAAGTCTAATGGCTTCAATCTTGATTGGTGTGTTTTTCTTCATTGGTATGTGTTTGTTCCCAAGAATCAGGGTGACAGTGGCAACCAATCTCCACTGGATACAAACGCAGCCCAATAGTAGGGTGTCTCCGTTTGGGGATTGTTCAACATTTCTAACTGCACCTGCCGCATGGCTTCTGTGCGTCCCAACCCCCGGAGCAGATTCTCATAGTAGGCCACCATAATGTCCTTCGTGACCTGATCATCCACCTTCCAGAGTGTCCCCACCTGCGATCGCGCCCCCGCCAGCGTAAAGGCCCGCCGCAGACCGTAGACCCCATCCCCATTCGTCAAATCGCCGCGCCCCGTATCACAGGCCGATAGCACCACTAACTCCGTACCATCCAAATTGATCGCCGTCACCTCCAAGGCAGTGAGAACCCCATCATCCCCCCCACTTTGACGTTGGTTAAATCCTGCCAGAGCCAACCCAGATCGCAACAGTGGATTTTCGGCAGTAAAGGCTTGCGGTTCATTCAGATTTTGTAGGCTTTGCAGGTCTGAAGATTCCGTCGGCGGCGTATTTTCCAGGAAAAAGCCATGGGTCGCCAGGTGCAAAATCCGGGGACTCTGGACTGCCTTCACCGCACTTTCCGTCGCCTGGGGGCCCTTCAACACTTCCGCACTGGGTAATAGATCACGAATGGCATTAGCTTCTGCGGCAGTACCCGGTAACTCCCCAAAGGCGAGGGTGCGTAAATCCCCAGAACGCTGCTGAGAGCTTCCACGGGTCGTTGTCGTAGCTACCACCGTTGCCGCCCGCTCAAAATTGGGATTTGCCACCACCAAGGGCGATGATGCAGGGGATAGCGGTAATTGCAGCCGCAGTAAATCCCGCCCCGACGTGAGAACCGTTATCGTAAAGGATTCAAGTAAATAGCGATCCTGCTCATCCACCAGAGCTTGAAAGGGAATCAAATTGAGTTGGGCATCGGGAGCAATCAGTAAATGGGAGACATTGCCCACCATTCGCCGCACCGGAGCCATAACCTTGGCATCCAGGGCTTGGGACGCTGATTTTACCGTCAGAGAAGGGAGCCGGGGATCAACCATCTGTTGCCGTGCCGCTTTAATCAGGGCATCAATTTCAGCGGCATCACCGAGGTTTTGCCATTGGGGATTACCCCTCGGGGAAAGGACATAGACCGCATAACGGGGAGCAAGGAATCTGTTGTTTTTTATGTCAAAGGGTCGATAGTGAATAAACTCAACTAACGCAGCATCATTGGGAATGGCGGCTTGAACGGCGTTTAGGGTGACTGGGGTTGTTGCCTGACGAAACGAAGCACTTTTGAGACTCAGTTCCCCTTCCAGTTGCTCGGCGGCTTGGGTGAGTTGGCGGAGTTGATCCGGCGGTGGTGGCGTTCCTGGGGCAAACGTAAGACCCGCAATTTCGGTTCGCAATGCCACCAACTGCTCCAACTGGCGTTGCCCCGCCCCATCCAGTTGATGGCGAAGATGATGATTGGTTTCCCCCAAGACATCCAGTAATCGCCCCTTGCGCCGCAAAATCGTGGTCAGGGCTAGTTCCGCTGCTGCCATAGTTTGAGGCGTACCCTGGAGGTGGAAAGAAATGGCTCGATTCGTTGAGCGTGAGAAGGTAGCCAAATAATTCCGTTTATACTCCTCGGAGCCAATCACCAGATTCAAACTCAGACTAGATTCTTCGCTTTCCATGGCACGTTGGAAAAAACCTAGAGCCTTAGGGAATTCTGCCGTGCGCCAATGAAAAATAGCCAGATTATTAAGGCTACTGGCAACATCGGGATGATTCTCTCCCAAGGTAGCTTCCCGAATCCTTAAACTGCGTTGATGCAGGGGCAAGGCTGCTTCATAATTTCCTTGACGATAGTATAATTGAGCTAGATTATTCAGGCTTGTGGCAACATCGGGATGATTCTCTCCTAAGGTAGCTTCCAGAATCCTTAAACTGCGTTGATGCAGGGGCAAGGCTGCTTCATAATTTCCTTGAACAAAGTATAATTGAGCTAGATTATTCAGGCTTGTGGCAACATCGGGATGATTCTCTCCTAAGGTAGCTTCCAGAATCCTTAAACTGCGTTGATGCAGGGGCAAGGCTGCTTCATAATTTCCTTGAACAGAGTATAAATTAGCCAGATTATTGAGACTTTGTGCAACATCGGGATGATTCTCTCCTAAGGTAGCTTCCCGAATCCTTAAACTGCGTTGATGCAGGGGCAAGACTGCTTCATAATTCCCTTGACGATAGTATAATTCAGCCAGATTATTGAGACTTTGTGCAACATAGGGATGACTCTCGCCCAATGCCGTTTCAAAAATCCTTAAACTGCGCTGATACAGGGGCAAGGCTGCTTCATAATTTCCTTGAACAAAGTATAATTGAGCTAGATTATTCAGGCTTGTGGCAACATCAGGATGATTCTCTCCTAAGGTAGCTTCCAGAATCCTTAAACTGCGTTGATGCAGGGGCAAGGCTGCTTCATAATTTCCTTGAACAAAGTATAAATTAGCTAGATTATTAAGGCTGGCGGCAACAGCGAGATGATTCTCGCCCAATGCAGTTTCAACAATCCTTAAACTGCGCTGATACAGGGGCAAGGCTGCTTCATAATTCCCTTGTCGATGAAAAATTTGGGCTTGCTCATACAGTTCCTTGATTTCATTAAGTTGTTCCTGAGTCAACGAGGTGGTCTGTGTTGGAGAATTTTGCGGCTGTTGAAGTCTCTGCTCAACAACACCACTTCCTGAATATGTCTGATTGTCTTTTGAATATGTATAATTATCCTTTGAGTAATCTGCAACAACCGGGGAAGTTTGCTCCGCTGTGACAGACTCAAGAACTGAAAGCATCACTAAGGGAGCCATGAGAACCGATTGAACCCAAAATTTCATGGTTGTATTTTTCAGACAGTCTTTGATGCCCCATTGTAGGGGTTCATTGGCATAAAAACAATAGCAGTCCAGTTTGTCCGTCAATCAGCAAAATTCCCAAAACATTTGGGATGGACAGCCCTAGGCGAGCTCCCGATAAACTAGACAAATGCGAGATAACCTGTGCAAATACCTAGCCGAAAAATATCCCACTGCCTTTACCCAGTGGCTTTTGCAGGATGCCTCAGAAAATGTATCAATCCTGAAAACCGAGCTTAACCTAGAGCCGATCCGGGCTGATTCCGTCACCTTGGTACAGACCCAAAACTGCATTCTCCATCTCGAATTTCAAGTCGAGCCAGAGCCGACATTACCTCTACGAATGCTGGACTATTGGCTGAGGCTCTATCGAAACTATCAGTGCGAGATTGTCCAGGTCTTGATCTTGCTGCGACGGACTCGGATCAATGTCCCCGATAGGTTTGAATTACCAACAACGAGACATCACTATCGAGTAGTAAAACTCTGGGAAGAAGACCCTAACCAATTTTTTAGGATTCCCGCCCTCCTACCCTTTGCGGTTTTGGGAAAAGTTGATAACGGAGAAGCCCTATTGCAAGCCGTTGCCGATCAAATTGGTCAGATAGAATCCGAGCAGACTCGCCAAGACCTGAGTACCGTCGTTCAACTATTGGCTGGGTTACAGTACAGTAAAGAGCTTATTCAAACCATTTTTCGGGAGGGAATGATGCGTGAATCAGTGATATATCAAGAGATTCTACAGGAAGGTGAACGCAAAGGACTGCAAAAAGGTCTTGAACGCGGACGACAAGAAGGGCAACGAGAGGGAGAATGTACCCTTGTCCTTCGCCAACTCCGTCGACGACTGGGGATTCTTCCTGATGAGGTTGTTCGCCAAATCCATGGATTATCCCTCGACCAATTGGAATCCTTGGGGGAAGCTCTCTTGGATTTTCAAGACTTCGATGCTCTAGAAACGTGGCTAGGATCACGAATAAAAGGTTAAAACCCTAATAGCTAGGCTATTTTCGTTAAGGCTTTCAACGTTAAAACCTTAAAATCTTGATTACAGCGAACAAAAACTGATGGGCTTTGCTCTAGTTCAGGGCTTTCATAGATGTGATGGCTACTAGTAACTCTTCGCAAAACCCAACCGCTCTGTTCTAGAATCTTGCACAACCACAACCGTTTCCCTAATTTATTCTTGAAAAGAAGAACAACCATCGGTGTGCATGATTTGTTGACCATTATCCGCTGATATAGGCATCAGCCTCAATTTCCACGAGCAATTCAGGAGAGATAAGCTTACTGACTTCTGCCATGGTGGAAGCGGGACGAATTTTCCCAAAAAACTGCCCATGGGCCCGACCTACGTCTTCCCAGCGAGATATGTCCGTGACGTACATACGACACGGGAGTAACCCACAACAGATTCCCAAGGCACGCCGGATGAGATACTTTGGCGGGTCACTGATGGTTTTCCATATTGAGATCTAATGTTTGTTTATAGGGAGGCAACTAATTTTGCTTCCTCTTCCTTCGACATTAAACGTCCTTGATCGGCAAAGTTCTCAATCTGATCAAAATAGAGATAGCGATAGAGATCATTGGCAAAGGGATCAATTTTCTCGCTGACAATCTTTAAGTATTCTTCTGGACTGGGAATTTTTCCTAGGAGGGCACAAACCGCCGCCAGTTCCGCCGAACCTAAATAAACCTGCGCTCCCTTGCCCATCCGGTTATTAAAATTACGGGTTGAGGTGGAAAACACGGTGGTATTATCAGCCACTCGGGCCTGATTTCCCATACAAAGGGAGCAGCCAGGCATCTCCATCCGCGCCCCAGCCGCTGCAAAAATGCCGTAGTAGCCTTCTTCCCGTAGCTTTTCTTCATCCATCCGGGTGGGCGGGGCAATCCAAAGCCGTACTTTGACCGGGCCTTCTCCCTCTAGGACTTTAGCCGCTGCCCGGTAATGGCCAATATTGGTCATACAAGAACCAATAAAGACTTCCTGAATGGGATCCCCCACACAATCAGAAATGGTTTTAATATTGTCCGGATCATTGGGGGCTGCCACGAGGGGTTCTTTGATTTGATCTAGATCCACAATAATGCGATCAGCGTAGTTCGCCTGTTCATCGGCAGAAAGCAGGTGGGGATGGGCTAACCAATCCTCCATTTTTTTGATCCGTCGCCAGATTGTGCGGGCATCACCATATCCCCGGGCCACCATATTTTTGAGAAGGGCAACATTGGATCGCAGGTACGTGGCAACGGTTTCTTCACTGAGTTTGATCGTACAGCCCGCCGCCGATCGCTCCGCCGTCGCATCGGTCAATTCAAAGGCCTGCTCCAATTGCAGATCCGGTAGCCCCTCCATTTCAATAATCCGCCCGGAGTACACATTCTGTTTATTTTCTTTGCTAACTGTGAGTTTACCCTCTTGCATGGCAACGTAGGGAATGGCATTGACAATATCCCGCAGCGTCACCCCCGGCTGCAACGTTCCCGTAAATTTCACCAAGACGGATTCTGGCATATCCAGGGGCATCACCCCCAAGGCAGCGGCAAAGGCAACAAGTCCCGATCCCGCCGGAAAGGAAATCCCCAGGGGAAAGCGGGTATGGGAATCTCCCCCCGTGCCCACCGTATCTGGCAAGAGCATCCGATTTAACCAGGAGTGAATAATGCCATCGCCGGGCCGCAGGGAAACCCCGCCGCGAGCGGTAATAAAGTCCGGTAGATCCCTATGGGTATTAATATCCACCGGTTTGGGATAGGCCGCGGTATGGCAAAAGCTCTGGAGTACCAGATCTGCTCCAAATCCTAGGCAGGCCAGTTCTTTGAGTTCATCCCGGGTCATGGGGCCCGTGGTATCCTGTGAACCCACCGTGGTCATGACGGGTTCACAGTAGGTTCCGGGCAAAATACCCGGTAAGCCACAGGCTTGACCGACCATTTTTTGGGCGAGGGTATAACCTTGGGTATCGCTGCTGGTGACGGGAGTCGGTCGAGTAAAGAGGGGACTCGGGCCCAACTTAAGGGCGGCCCGGGCCTTATCGGTCAGGGTGCGGCCAATAAGGAGGGGAATACGCCCTCCGGCCCGTACTTCATCTAAAATCGTGTCGGGTTTCAGCTTAAAGGTGGCAATCACGTCCCCCGCTTCATTGGTGATCTCCCCCCGGTAGGGATAAATCGTAATCACATCCCCCGTATTCATCTGGGTGACATCGCATTCAATCGGGAGTGCCCCAGAGTCTTCTAGGGTATTAAAAAAGATCGGTGCAATTTTACCACCGAGGCAAAAACCACTGGTGCGCTTATTGGGCACAAAGGGAATATCATCCCCCGTATGCCAAAGTACCGAATTCGTGGCGGATTTACGAGAGGAGCCGGTTCCCACCACATCGCCAACGTAGGCGACGGGATAGCCCTTTTCCTTGAGTTGGGCGATCGCCCCTAGGGAGCCAGGTAAGCGACTTTCTAGCATCACGGTGGCATGGAGGGGAATGTCGGGGCGGGTGGTGGCATGGGGGGCAGGGGAGAGATCATCGGTATTGGTTTCCCCAGGCACTTTGAAGACGGTCACGGTAATGGCTTCGGCCAGGGGGGGGCGATCGCTAAACCATTGGCCATCAGCCCAGGCTTGCAGAACCGCTTGGGCGTAGGTATTTCCCTGGGTGGCTAGTTCCTGAACATCATGGAAGGCATCGTAGACGAGAAGGGTTTTGCTGAGGGCCCGCACCGCCGCCGTTGCCAGATCCGGGGCATCACCCTTGAGGAGATCAATGAGGGAATGGACATTATAGCCCCCCAGCATGGTTCCCAAAAGTTCCACGGCGGCAAGGGCAGAAATCAAGGGACTGGTGAGTTCCCCCTTGGCCAGGGCGGTTAAAAATCCTGCCTTCACGTAGGCCGCTTGATCCACCCCCGGTGGCACGCGATCGCGGAGCAAATGAATTAAATAGTCCTCTTCACCCGTGGGGGGATGCTGGAGAAGATCGCAGACCTGAGAGACCTCTTCTGGGGTTAAGGGGAGGGGGGGAATACCTAACTGTCCCCGTTCCTGGGTTTGTTGCCGATAGCGGGTTAAGACCGTCTCAGATGCCACTGGATTTACCTCCAACAAATGTGAACACAATGCAAAAAATTCAAAAACAATGTAAAAAAATTTAGCCTTGGCTTTAGGGATGCTTTAGGGATGTTTCGTTATTTAGCCTGAAGGGTTTCCAGGGTTCGCGTTAAGGCCCCAAGGGCTTGATCCACTTCCGCCGTTGAAACAATCAAGGGGGGAACAAACCGCACCACTTGCGGCCCCGCTGGAACCAGTAATAAGCCCTGGGCGATCGCCCCTTTGACAATATCAATGGAGGTAACAGAGGCGGTATCGGCCAGTTCTAGGCCATTAATTAAACCCCAACCCCGCACGTCGGCGATCAAACCGGGGTAGCGTTGGCTAATTGCCTTTAAGCCCTGGCGTAATTGTTCACCGCGATCGCGGACATTGGTTAATAACTGTTCCTGTTCAATGGTTTGGCAAACGGTGAGGGCCGCAGCACAGGCAAAGGGATTGCCACCAAAGGTACTGGCATGATCTCCCGGCTGAAAAACATCACAGAAGGATTTAGAGATCAGGGCACCAATGGGAATGCCGCCCGCTAATCCCTTGGCAGAGGTAAAAATATCCGGCTCAATTCCCAAACATTCATAGCCCCAGAGGTTGCCCGTGCGGCCCATGCCCACCTGCACTTCATCAAAAATTAGCAGGATGCCTTTCTCGGTGCAGATATCCCGTACCCGTTGGAAGTAGGCGCGATCGCCCGGGCGAACTCCTCCCTCTCCCTGGAGTGATTCTAATAAAATAGCCGCAACTCGCCGCTGGGGGTGATCTATTTCGGCGATCGCCGTTTCCAGGGCCCCGATGTCGTTGTAGGGCACATAGGCAAAACCTGGCATCAGGGGGTCAAAATTTTTCTGGTATTTGGGTTGGCCCGTCGCCGTAATCGTAGCCAGAGTCCGACCATGGAAGCTGGCCTGGGCCGTGAGAATCAGCGGCTCTTGAATATTCAGGACCGTGTGGGCATACTTGCGGGCCAGTTTGATTGCGCCCTCATTGGCTTCGGCCCCAGAGTTACAGAAAAAGGCGCGATCGCCGCAGGAATGGTTCACGAGCCACTCCGCTAACGCCCCCTGCTGGGGAATGTAGTAGAGATTGGAGACATGGTGTAGGGTTTGGATTTGCTCGGTAATGGTTTTCACTAGGGCTGGATGGCTATGACCCAGGGTGCAGGTGGCAATACCGGCGACAAAATCCAGATAGACCTTTCCCTCACTATCCCAGACGCGGCAGCCCTCTCCCCGCTCCAAGGCCAGGGGAAAACGGCCATAGGTAGTCATGACATACTGATCAAATTGTTGGGGATCAAAGGGCTGGGGAGCCACAGGCGAAGGGAGTAGGGTGTCTAAACTCACGGAGGAATACCAGAGGCGTGTCAAAATATATTTTTGTATCCTAGCGGATCTCTTCGGACAACTATTGATACCTATTGCACAGAACAACAGTTCCCTAAAGAGAAATTGCACCAACCGCCGGACTCAAAATGACGGAATATCACCTAGGGTTGGCTGGTGGGGGTTGGCTCGTGGCTAATCCGGCGCGACAGGCCCGCCGTGCTTGATTTAACTGGGTGGCAACCCGACCAAAGTCAAAGTGACTCACGGAATTAACCGTCGGTGTCACCTGACGAATGGCGAGCATTTGATCCTCTAGGGAGGGTCGATTTTCCACACTTCGCCCCCAGGCCCCCACTAAAACCGGGGCAACGCTTATTCCTGGGGGAGCCTCATCCACCACCCGTTTCACCTGATCAGTAATACAACTGGTTTGCCCACAGACTCCGTAGGCCATGGCGTGCCATTCTCCCACCTGGGTAAAGCGATCCCATCCCTGCAAACGGGAGTCATAGCCTTGGCCCACCGTATTCTTGCCCTCTGGAAAAAATACTGCTCCCGTGGAAATTCCCATTTGTTTGGCGGGGGCTGTCACGTAATGAAGAAAATCCGCAACTCCCTGGTAGGCATGATTCACACTCAGTAACCAGAGTTGCCATTGCATTGGCCCCAAGCGTTCCGAGATGGGGGGTAGGGCAGGGGGCTTGCTGGTCTGATTATTGTTATTGCTAGTATTTCCGCTACTGCTTGCATTCTGAGTAGCTGGCACAGGGGTAGGACTACGGCCTTGCCACAGGGGTTCCCGCTCGTCTGGGTAGAGGGCAGACACCGTTTCCACATCCGTTTGGGTCAGATACCCTTGGCGCAAGTAGCGTTCAATCAGGGCGCGCCCTTCATTATTTGTTCCCCGCTGAATCAAGGCTTGGAAGGAGGCCGGACTGTAGACCCATAGATCCTTAACCCGAACAGCAACGGAGGCCGGCCCCGTCTGACGAGGATAGCGAATGTAGTCAATGAGTAAGCCATCGGGTCGTCGCTCAAGCACAGCCCCCACCGCTGCCAGATAGTCGGCGCGACCTTGGGGACTATAGGGATCCACAAAGGCCTTATCCGCATCGCCAATAAATTCGGTAGCACCACCGGAACGTTCGATGACCTCTAAGCTATTTTTTCCGTAACCGTTACGGGCCAAGACCTCTTGGCGATCGCCCCGTTGACTATAGGCATAGCCAAAATTAAGACCATGGAACCAGGCATAGGAAACTAACCCCCGCTCTCGACTTTTTTGTAAAGCTAGGGCTAGTAAATCCGCATCCGCCCATTCCGGTTGCCTTACCACAGAGGGCCACACCGTTGGGTTGCGATTGGCCGGTAAAACCACCCGACCATCAAAGAAGGTTTCAATATAAACCCGGTTATAGCCCTGATTGACAATTTCATCAAAAACTTGCTCTAGAACCCCGGGTTGCAGATCGCAGGGGTACAACCGTAACCAAATAGCCTGGGTTTGGGGCCAAGCACGACTACGGCATTGTTGTAATCGGCGGGCCTCCTCGCTGATCAAAGTACGATAGGCCTCAAAGGCCCCCTCTTGGCCCTGTAAAGTTGCCTGGAGAAGGGCCTGTTTGCGATCGCTAATGGCGGGATCGGCTCGACAGGTAAAGGCAACGGCAGGCGCGGAGGGCAAAAGACCGGCCCCGATCACACCAACCATACTCAAGCAGGAAATAAGTCTTTGTAACCCAAGCCTTGGTAATATATTCAGCACTGATTAACCTTTTCTTTACCTTTGAATGTAAGTCATAGTGTAATGGGTGTAATGGGGCTACGAGCCAATAAACAGACGATGGATACTGACGCGACGGTAGGTTAGATGGTTCCTGCCTGGCCTAGGGGGGATACCTAGGGGGGCTGGCTTAAATATGGCTAAAATCCCTTATCTATGCCTTATCTATGATGGACGTGGGCTTGAGGAGAGATTGGGCCGCTTTTTCGGCAATCACGTCCGATAAGTAAATCTGTTTAATTTGAATCAGGCGATCGCCAATAAACAGATCTCTGACATGGGCACTGGCTTTACCCATGAAGGGGGTTTCATAGTAGATGTGTCGAATACCGGCGGACATAATCAACTTTAGGCAGGACAGGCAAGGCTCTAGGGTGACGTAAATACTCGCTCCATCGGTGGCAATGCCATGTTTGGCAGCCTGGGCGATCGCATTGGCTTCCGCATGAACGGCCCTAGAGGGCAAATCCTTACTGGCATCACAGCTAGATAACTCAGGATAGCAAAATCCCTGGGAGATACAATGCTCCGAACCGGATGGTGGGCCGTTATATCCGGTGGCAAGGATTTGCTTATTTTTGACAATGACTGCACCCACCGGAAATGCCAAACAGGTGGAGCGTGTAGCTGCTAATTTTGCCAGCATTAAGAAATACTCGTCCCAAGAGGGTCGGTTATACACCGGTTGAGCCAAAGCCGCCCTCCCCCCTGGCGGTCATCCCCAGCGTTTCTTCAACTTCAACGTTGACCCTAATCACAGGTTTAATCACCATCTGGGCGATCTTCATGCCCATATCTACCTTAAACGTGTCTTGTCCGTGGTTAATTAAAATCACCCCAATTTCGCCTCGGTAGCCTGCATCAATGGTTCCCGGTGAGTTCAGGACGGTAATCTGATGCTTCAATGCCAAGCCACTGCGAGGACGGATCTGAGCCTCAGTGTCGGCGGGCAGTTGAATACAAATTCCAGTGGGAACAAGGGCACTTTGACCCGGCGGAATACTAACTTCTTTGCTTGAAAACAAATCAAGGCCCGCATCTCCATCATGGGCATAGGCCGGTAATCGGGATGCTTCGTTTAATAGCTTGACCTTTAAGGTATATTCCATGGGTTTTGTGTGTTTTGTCGTTGTTTTTGCGAAAAACAATTTACTGGTGAGGTAATTTTAGACTGGAAAATGCTCTACCAGCTATTCATCAGCCATTTTAGACTGAAGGATTACCAGATCATCGGTTTCGTAGATGCATTGAATCGTTAAAGTCTGGATATGGGAGTGAAATCCTCTTTGGGCAGGGCCAACCCATAGTCTTTTGTTCTCTTGATGTCAATCGCCACCGGGATTTCAATATGATCAGCGGGGGACAAGAGTCACGATGAAAGTCCAAATACAGTTCTTATTGGGGGATTAATCTTTACTTTACCTACGCTCGGTATGATTACTTACGTTGAGTTCCTTCAATATTCCTATGACAACCTCAAAAAGCCTCCAAGCCCATATTGATGAGACTCCGCCTCGCCCCCTTAGTTCAATGCAATGGCGAATTTGGCTATTGGCGGCCATGGGCAAGTTTTTTGAGGGCATGATTATTTTTATCACTGGCGTTGCCCTGCCCCTGATCGAGCGAGATTTTAATTTACCCTCGGACTTAAAAGGAACGGTTGCGGCAGCAACCCTTTTCGGCATTCTCATTGGTGCATCCCTGTTTGGAAATTTAGCCGATCGCCTGGGTCGTCGATACGTTTTTGTACTGGAAATGGGGCTATTTACCCTATTTGTTGGCTTGACGGCGATCTCTTGGAATATTCAAGTTTTAATTTTCTTTCTCTTTTGTGTCGGCGTATGCCTCGGTGCCGACTATCCCACGGCCCACATTGTTGTGTCAGAATCCATTCCTAGTAAATTTCGAGGACGGATGGTATTGGGAGCCTTTGCCTTTCAGTCCGTAGGTTCCCTAGGGGGCGTGCTATTAGGATTGGCCACATTGAAGGCCTATCCGCAGGTGGGAGCGTGGCACTGGATGTATGGGGTCTTGGTTATCCCTGGATTAGTTGTTTTTCTGATGCGAACAACCCTCGCCGAATCGGCCCATTGGCTCCTCTCCCGGGATCGCCCTGAAGCGGCCCACCGCTCCGCCCACAAACTCCTACAACGCCCAGTTGATATTCTGCCCAGTCCCAAGGGTGAAAATACCTCAAAGCATCGGCGGGGATTTCGAGTTCTATTTACCCCCCGTTACCTGCGGGCAACCATTTTGGCGGCGGTACCCTGGTTTATACAAGACCTATCCACCTACGGCATTGGTATTTTTACGCCAACCATCTTGGCCACCCTGTTTACCCGCACTAATTCCAATTTTATTTTTCAGGATATGGCCGCAGCCGAAGGTTCCGGGGCCATTGATCTCTTTTTGTTATTTGGATTTCTGGCATCGATTCCCCTAGTGGATCGAATTGGCCGCATTCCCTTGCAGATTATTGGTTTTATCGGTTGTGCCGTGGGCCTCTTGATTGCCTCCCTCTCTGCGGGTATTCCTGAGGGCCATGAATTAAAAGTCATGCTTATCTTTGCTGGATTTATGATATTTAACTTCATGACCAATTTTGGCCCCAATGCCATGACCTATGTTTTAGCAGGAGAGGTTTTTCCCACGGAAATTCGGGGGGTGGGGGCTGGCTTTGCCGCCTCCTTTGCCAAGGTGGGTGCGGTTCTAACAGCCTTTTTCTTTCCAATTTTACGCAAGGATATAGGTACCGCTAATTTGCTCTATGGGTTAGCCGCCACAGCGATCATTGGCGCGATTGTTACCTATCTGTTTCGGATTGAACCCAAGGGCCAAAACTTAGAGGCGTTGGAAGAGTAAATACTCCTTGAGTCACCTGACATCATCAAGCTCTATAAAACTCTAGGGTCAAAACTCCGGGTGTTTACGCCGGAGGGCAAGCAAAATGTTAATATATTTTTTACTAGAATCTAAATTTTCTCCAGTTTTTAGCTTGTCAATTAGGAGCGATCGCCATGACGACATCAGAAACCCCAAAGGAAGAAACGCCCACAACCCCGGCCAAATCCACCCCCCGCACAAGCTCCCGATCCTCGCGGAGTACCACCACCACCGCCAAGGAAAACAGTGGTCAAATGGTCTCCCTGGCTGAAAAAACTGCCTCCCTTGCCCCCACCACCCCTGGGAATAAAGTAACGGATTTCACTGTTTGGCAAACCTTTAATAGTGCCGGTCTCCGGCCCATTGCCAATGATTTAGTAGAAGTGGTGGGAACCATTCAGGATGCCGGGCTCCGCCCCATTTTATCCAGTGGCCTCCAGGTTTTTGATACGATCAACTCCGCCGGTCTGCGCCCCATCATTACTACCGATTTCCATGCGATCGATACGATCAATATCATGGGAGTCCGCCCTATTTGCGCCGATAACTTTGAAATTGCTGAAATTGTGAATTGGATGGGAATGCGTCCAATCATTTACAGTGGCCTCCAGATTAGTGAAACCTACTATTCCGCCGGAGAACGTCCCGTTGCCTCCAATGTGATTGACAATTCCTCTCTGTTGATGGGGTATTTAGACTAAAGCACGCAGCACATCGGCTAGAGAAAACCAAACTCTGGGTCATGCACCTAATAGCCCAGTTACTGAGGTGAGGTTTTAGCGGTTTCTGAAGTGAGACGCCCGCTGCTGTAATAGTGGCGGCCCCTTGGGCTGAGGTTCTCGCCGCACCATAAATGTCAAACTCAAACTCCCCAAAATGATGACGATGATGGTCGTGATCAAAATCATGAGGCGATTGGGTTGGTAGTTTCCCTGTTCAATTTGCCGAAAACTTTGGTTGTAACTCCACAGGGCGGCAACAATCATAAAAATACCGAAGACCACTAGGGCCATACCTAGGTTTTCTGAGGTAGCTAGGGTATAAATACGTGGTTCCTGGGGGGCAAGGGAAAGCTGTAATTGCTTCACAAAAATGCCAAACCGGGCGATCGCAAAGCCAAAACTAATTAGGGCAATGGAGGTGCGTAGCCAGGCTAAATAGGTGCGTTCATTGGCTTGGTGTTCCCGTTGCCGGTCAATTTTTGGGGGATTTTTGGGGGGCTGGGTCATAACTGAGGGTATCTTGGGGTTCCATCTCGATGTCGGGTGTCTCACTAAAGAGTAGGTCATTCACCGGGAAGCGATCGAGGAGATAGCGGGCTTGATTCGCGGTTTGACGTAATTGGAGACTGGTATGGGGGGCATGGGGAATTTGGGAGAGAAAATCGAGGGTACGCCGCAGCAATCGGACAATGTCCCCCGCATCTAGGTTGGTATTTTGGCAGAGTTCCGGCCAACTGACCCCCAGGGCCCAATGCTCCACCAGGCCAATGAGTTCCCATTCAAACCAAATTGGGAAAATAATTTTATGACGGCGTTGCACTTGAAATAATTGCCGCCGCGTGTGGCGTAAACTGCCTAAACTCTCTTCCACTTCAGGGGCCGTGGGATAATGGGTCCAACTGTCGGAGCGAGGGGTTTCTGTAACTAGGGCTGCTGCTGCCGCGGCCAAGTGATGGGGAGCCAACCCATCCAATTCGCCGGAGGTCAGAGCCAGGGCTAACCAGAGTTCGTTTTCCCCCCGCAGGGCCGCCGCCATTTCACCTAGAGGCGTGGGGGATAAGTCCTCTAGTCCACCAAAGTCTTGCAGGGCAGCAATTAAGGCTAAAAAGTTTTCCCAGTGATATTCGGACTGTTGAAGAAGTTTGGCCTGGCGATCGCCCAGGTCAGCTTCTAGCCGTTGTTGGCGACGCTCTAAGCGCAGGAAATAATTGGGATTCTCCCAGTCCGCCTGGGCGTCCAATTGGCTCAGTTCCTGAGTGAGTTGCTCCACTAGGGTTTGTTGCTCCAAGACCTCTGGGGGGGGTGTCCAGGGCAGGGTGGGGAATGCCTTCAGCAGATCATGGAATTCCGGGGGAGCAGCGGTGGAAAAACCAGGTTTTGCCAGGAGGCTGGGCAGGTCAGGGATGGGATTCAGGGGTGGGCGATCGCCATCAACGGCAATAACTTGGTTGACTTCGACGACATAGAGCCGTTGATCCTGGGCTAAACAAATTAAAAGGGGAAACTGACCTCGACCCGGCAATTGACCCACTAAACAAGCTGCCAGGGGCAGGGCATCGTTGGTTTGGGGCTTGAGGGTGATCACCGTTCCCAAGGGAGCCTGGAGGATCAGGGGAGCCAAAGAAGCATTGAGGGTTTCGTAGGATTGCTGTTGCAGGGTTTTCAGCAGTCGTTGCTCTTGCCGTAGTCGTTCCCGCAGTTTTTGGTATTGTTTCAGGGCGGTGCGATCGATGTTGCCAAGGCATTCTTTCACCTGATGAAGTTCCGCTTCCACCTCGGCGATCGCCTGACGTTGGGGAGCTAGGTGCAGAGTGGCGATATATTGCCCAAAACTGCGTTCAATTAAATCCCGCGCTTCCGTCAACGTATGCCGCTGAAGTAAATTCAAGACCATGCCATAGCTGGGGGTGAATTGGCTAATCAGCGGATCGGGACTGGCAGTGGCTAAATAGGCCGCTTCCTTTGCCCCCTCAAAGGGGGTTTGCAGCGTAATCACATGGCCGATCTCATCCATGCCCCGGCGGCCGGCCCGACCCGCCATCTGTAAAAATTCTGAGGCAGTAAGGAGACGATGGCCACTATCGGTACGCTTGGAGAGGGTAGAAATCACCGTGGTGCGGGCAGGCATATTAATTCCAGCGGCCAAGGTTTCCGTGGCAAAGATCAGTTTAATCAGGCCGGCCTGAAAGAGGGTTTCGATCAGGGTTTTCCAGAGGGGGAGGACTCCGGCATGGTGGGAGGCAATCCCCTGATAGAGGGGGGCAATCTGGTCTGGAGCTGCAATTTCACGATGCTTGGCTAAAAAATCATCAATGGCCATGGCTAATCGCGATCGCTCCTCTGGGGTGAGTAAATTAATCCCCGTCACCTGATTAATCGCCTGATCACAGCCGCGCCGACTAAAAATAAAGTAGATCGCCGGCAACATCTGGCGTTCCTGAAGCTGTTTAATGACAAAGTTAATATCTAAAAATTCCCGTCGCCCGCGACTCCGACCTTGGGGAGCAGACTTGCCCTGCAAGCGGGGATTCAGACGGGTGCGGTTGCCATTGAGCAGGGGGGCTAACCCTTTTTTATTACAAAAATAGAAATGAAGCGGAATCGGTCGCCAATCAGAATAAATTAATCGCGTGGGGCCATGCACTGCTTGCAACCAATCGGCCATTTGCTGACCATTGGCAATGGTGGCAGACAGGGCAACCAATTGAATTTCCGGTGGGCAGTAGATAATAGATTCTTCCCAGACCGTACCCCGCTGGCGATCGTTCATGTAATGGCATTCATCGAGTACCACCGCCTCCACTCCCGTTAAGGAGGTTCCCACTTCGCCAATGGGCGTACCGTAGAGCATATTACGAAAAATTTCTGTGGTCATCACCAAAATGGGGGCATCCCGATTAATCGAGACATCCCCAGTGAGTAACCCCACCTGATCCAGGCCAAATTGTTGCTGAAAATCCCGTAATTTTTGATTGGATAGGGCCTTGAGGGGAGTGGTATAAAAAACCCGCTGCTGCCGGCTCAGGGCCCGATGAATTACATACTCCCCAATCAGGGTTTTGCCGGAACCCGTAGGAGCACACACAACCACGGAACACCGCTCTTCCAGAGCAGCGATCGCCTGGGTTTGAAAATCATCTAACTGAAAGGGAAGTTGCTCAATAAAGTCATTGACCCCTACTGAGGAGAAACTCATGAGGATGCAACGGCGGCATGAACCAAAACTTCTCCCTGTAGTAGTCGATTGGCCGCATCTAACAACTGTTCTTCCAGGTACGGCTTGGTGAAATAGCCCTTGGCCCCCAGTTGGGCCGCCATTTGTCGGTGGCGATCGGCCCCACGGGACGTGAGCATGGCAATGGGAAGTTCACTCAGTTTCGGGTCTTTCTGAATTCGGGATAGCAATTCTAAGCCATCCATCCGCGGCATCTCAATGTCACAGAAGACCAAATCACAGGGTAAGCCCGACCGCAGTTTTTCCCAGGCATCCTGACCATCCCGTGCTTGCTCCACCCGGAAACCAGCGCGGGTAAAGGTCATCGACAACAGTTCCCGCACCGTAATTGAGTCATCAATAATCAGTACTAAGGGTTCTGCTTTCTCAGCTTCTATATCTTCCGGAGAGATGATGGGAGTTCCCCAACCACTTTGATCAACACGATCCAGGGATACATCAATCAACTCCAACACATCGGCGATCGCCATGGCACGGCCATCCCCCTGCACCGTCACCCCGGCAATGCCTAGGGGTTTGGGAACCGGCCCCGTCAATTGTTTAATCACAATTTCCTGCTCACCAATCACCTGATCCACCCGTACGGCAATGTGATCATCCCCACTGCGGAGGACAACCACTGAGACCACATCCTCATCGTGGGAGGCCCCACCATAGACATTGCTACGGCTAATATGACGGCTATAGGGTAAAAGATCACTCAGGTTACGGAAGGGTAACGGGCGATCGTGCCAAACCAGAACTTTTTCCTGTTTTTCATTTTCCTGAATCCGCTCTTCCGGCAGGTCTAACATATCCTCCACCCCATCAATGGGGAAGGCAATCCGGCAGTGATTATCAATACAACAGAGGGCTTTGGTAATGCTCAACGTCACGGGAAGACGAATGGTAAAGGTGGTTCCCTTGCCTAGGGTGGAATCGGTGTTAATGGTGCCGCGAATTTCTTCTAAGCTGGCCCTCACCACATCCATGCCCACGCCCCGACCCGCTAAATCATCGGCCTGATCCTTGGTACTAAAACCAGACTGGAACAGAAAGGCATAAATATCTTGGCGGGAGAGGTGCTCGGCATCCCCAGGGGCAAGAAGTCCCTTCTCAATGGCCTTAGCCTTAACTCGCTCGGCATCAATACCGCCACCATCATCACTAACGACAATAATCGCCTGGCTACCTTGGTAAAAGGCTCGCAACTTAATAGTTCCCTTAGGCTTTTTGCCGATAGCTTGGCGGGTTTCCGGTGTTTCAATCCCGTGGTAAATGGCATTATTAATCAAGTGGGTCATGGGATCGTAGAGTCGCTCCAGAATCCCCTTATCAATTAAGGTGTCTTCCCCTTCAATCACTAACTCGGTGTTTTTACCACAGGCTTGGGAGACTTGCCGCACCGCCCGGGGCAAACGACTAGACATTTCCTTAAAGGGCACCATGCGAGAGCGACTCAGCCCTTCCTGCACTTTGGTCGTGACTTGCCGGAACATGCGAGCCACCTGCTCCACTTCATCCACCACGTACTCAATGTCATCGGCTGCTTCCCGAACCCGGACAATCCGCTCAATGACTTCCTGAGACAGGGTATGGAATCCGGTAAAGTGATCCATTTCTAGGGCGTCAAATTCCACCCCTGTGGCATGACTGCGATCGTCGCCATTAGTGCCACCACTGCCCCCAGGACGGCCAAAACGGGAACCAAGAAGTGAACTTTCTAACAAGGAGCGATCGTAGAGGTCTTGCATCTGTTGGCTAACATCGCCCAGTTGTTGCACTTGATAGAGCAAATTGTCTAGAAACTGGCGTAACCGATCCTGGCTATCTTCTAAACCATTCCGGTTGACCACCATTTCCCCAACCAGGTTGCCGAGGCTATCCAAGTGGCGGACAGGAACCCGCATCGTTTGCTCAACAAGGGATACCTTCTTCTCACGACCACGAGCCAGAGGTTGGGGGCGCCGAGGTGCTGCCACCTCAGGAGTGCGTGGGGTAGGAGTGGAACCTACTAGATCCTCTAATTCACCAAAATCAAGTTCAGGCTCAGGTTCCAGAGCAGGGGCAGGAGAATCATCATCCAGAAGAGACTCTAAATCATCAAACTCAACGGGAGCAGCGATCGCTGGGGCCGGTTCTTCATCCAGGAAAGCCGCCAAATCATCAAAATCTTCCGCTTCAGAGGGGGGAGCCTTGAGGGTAGATTCTGGTTCATTAAACTCAACGGGAACAGCGATCGCCGAGGCTGGTTCTTCATCCAGAAGAGCCGCCAACTCATCAAAATCCTCTAAGGACTCCGATAGCCCTAAGTCACCGGCAATCTCGCTAGCAGCCTCAGGAGTGCCGACGGCCGATGCTTCGCTGCCAATAAACTGGGCAAGATCATTATCCTGATCATTATCTGGAAGGGGGGCAGCTACAGGTTCAGGGTCACCCCAAAAATCTTCATCTAGGGCATTAGATTCAGCATTAGATTCAACGACGGGGGCAGCATTCTCCGCTGGCTCTTCGGTGGTAAATTGATCAAATATTTCATTGGCATCCCCATCTGCCGCGCCCGTCAGATCTGCTATATCCAAATCCGCCAGATCCAAAGATTCTTGACCGATATCTAAATCCCCTAGGGAAACCGCAACAGTCTCACTTTCTTCTAAGACTAGGCTATCTAGAGCTTGGGTTAATTCATCACTATCCCCAAGTAACTCAGCCATGGATTCGGCTAAATTTCCCGACAGTTCAGCATCCTCAAGATCATCTAGATCGCCCAGATCAGCAAGATCCCCCAGTGCTGAAATGCCATCATCTTCTCCTAACTCTTCCCCTAGGAGACTATTCAGAAGATCATCCGCTGCCGAATCAGAGGTTTCCTCGAGTAAATCGCTGCCAAAGGCGATCGCCCCCAGGGGATCCGACTCACCTAGTTCGCTATCGTCTATGTCCATCAGACCTGCTAAATCGGACAAGTCTCCCAGATCGGTATCAGCAGACTGGAGAATATCCTCCGTATCCTGCCCTGACTGGCTCACAAAGGCGGCTAAATCTAGCTCATCATCAAGGTCACTGTCCTGATCGGTGTCACTTCCTTGGCGATCGCTAACCAGAGCCGCATTAGCTTCTTCTAGAGCTTCTAGATCAAACTGATGATCCTCCGCTAGGGCCAGATCCCGCTCCGCATCGGCAAATAGATCCGCCAGTTCCCCTTCCTGATCCTGCTCTTGGTTTTGGGATGTCACCGCCAAGATTTCTGACAGATCTTCATCCAGCAGATCACTATTGTCGCGGTTGAGGTCAGCCAGTTGCTCATCTAGGGCAGCACTATCGGCCCACCCACCTTGAAGATCACCCGTCAAGGAGAAAATATCATCGAGTTCCTGTAAATCACCACTTTGTTCAATTTCAAAGTTGGTCATCTCACCGGAATCTAAATCGTCAGTCGCTAGGCCAAAATCCTCTAAATCCTGAGAGGGTTCATCGGATGCTTCAGATAGGTCTAAGATGGATTCTTCCAGTGACATACTCTCTGATGCGCTCTCTGGCTCGGATAACTCCAATGCAGATGGCGTTTCCACGGCGGGTTCCGGCACAAGCACCTCTTCCTCTTCCACCTCCACTGGCGCAGGAGGTTGGAGGGCGACCATGGCTTCACTGGGCTGAATTTGGCTTGCCTGACCTGCTAAGACCAAATCTCGGGCACTCTTAATATCCTTAATGAGAACAGGAGCTAGGGTTGTGAGGGCATTCCCTGAATTCAGCACCCCCTGACGGGCCATCCCTAGGAGAGAGACCCAAGCTGGCAAATCAAAGGTTTCCCCCAGTTGTCCTAAGCTGACGCAGGCGGCTTCCAATTGCTGGCGGGTAGCCGGGGTATCTCCCTGCTTGAATATTTGCAACATACCCCGTAATCGCTCAGGCACATCGGTCTGAAACACAAATTGATAGCTACTATCATCCGGCGTTGCTGGCTTGGCATCCGGAACTGGCTCAGGGGGAATTGGGGCTGTCCCACCACCTACAAGTTGATTCAGATGAGCTTGGAGAGACTCAAAAACAGGTTCAACCTTTTTCAGGGCTGCATCAGCGATCTCATCCGATAAACCAAAGGGACTTTGGAGTTCATCTAGCAGCTCCCGTAGGGTATCAAAGCCCTGCAAGAAAAGATTCTCAAGGGTTTCATCCACCTTAATGGGATGTTCCTTCAGTATCTTGAAGTAATCTTCTAGTTTATGGGACGTGCTTTGGATACTATAGATGCCCAACATGGCCGCCCCCCCCTTCACGGAGTGAGCCGCCCGAAACATCTCACTCATTGCTTCTGGATCATCTACGACCCGCTGCAAATTCATGAGACTTTCTTCGATGGTCATTAAATGCTCTTGGGCTTCTTCGATAAAATAGCCCAGGATTCGTTTTTGTTGATCGGTTTGCATTGCCCCCTCCCGGATTAGCCCTGATCTTCAGTTTGTTCAACGCGGAATTTTTCCACCGATGTTTGCAGACCACGGGCAACGGATACCAAGCCTTGCAAGGAGTCAGAGACTCGTTGGGCTTCTTGGGAAGTCGCTTGGGCTGTCAATTCCACCGATTGCATCACCTGGGCCATCGAACGTGCTGTTTCGGTTTGTTCTACCGTAGCATTTGTAATCGATCGCACCAAGGTATCAATTTGCGAGGATACCTGGATAATGTCCTCCAGAGAGCGTTTAGCCTGTTCTGCCCGTTTTGTCCCGTCAATAACCTGTTGGGTACCTTCCTCCATCGCTGTCATCACTGCCCCGGTCTCACTTTGAATTTGGAGAACGATCTGCTCAATTTCCTTGGAAGCTTTAGCCGCCCGGTCTGCCAGTTGGCGCACCTCATCCGCCACCACTGCGAAGCCCCGCCCTGATTCACCGGCTCGGGCAGCCTCAATACTGGCGTTTAAGGCTAATAGGTTGGTTCGAGAGGCAATTTGGGAAATCACACCCACAATCTTGGCAATTTCCTGGGAGGATTCAGCGAGACGTTTCACCTTGCGAGTGGTTTCTGCCACTGTTTCCCGAATTTGTAGAATACCAGCCACGGTGCGCTCCACCGCCTCACCCCCTTTCAGGGCTGTTTCCGACGCACTTCGAGCCACATCATTGGCTTCCTTGGCACTGTCAGCAACCCGCTGAATCGCGTTGGTCATCATCTGCATTGAGTTGAGGGTTACTGCAAGTTCTTCCGCTTGACGTAGGGCATCGGAGGATAGGGAACGGGCAAAGGCTTCGTTATCGGCCGCACCTCGGTTCACCTGGCGAGCCGCAACTTTCACCTGTTGCACAATGGTTCGTAGGTTATGAATCGTCAAGTTGAAGGAGTCCGCTACCGCCCCTAAGACATCGGCGGTTACTTCTGCCTGAACCGTTAGGTCGCCTCGGGCTGCCCCTTCCACATCGTCTAGCAGTCGGATCACCTGACGCTGAAGATCATCCCGCTGTCGCTCGTTTTCTTCTGCTTTTTTCTGGGCATCCCCCGTAACGGTGAGAATGCTCTCCGTCATTTGGTTAAAGCTACTGGCTAGCTGGCCAAATTCATCCTCGGAGGTAACGGGAACTTTGGCTGACATATCCCCGCCAATAATGGCATTACACTGGGCTTGCAAGTCGGTGGTACACCGCTTCATCCGGGCAACGTTTCGCTGGCCGAGGGCAAAACTAGCCACACCCCCTGCCAATCCGGCCGCTGCACCTGCTAAAAGAATCGGCGGCATTTGCGGCCGCTCACTCAGTCCAAAGCCAACCAAACCCGCTGCCAATGCTGAAACCACACCGGTGGTGACGGCCGTTGTCATATTTTGTTTGCCCAAGGAGGATGGGGCAGAGGGGCGGCCTGTACCAGATGCACTAGAATCACGACCGGTGGCACTTGGCGAAGGACTACTTGCAGCGTCTCCCCCAGCCGATTTTGCCGGCTTGCTCACTACACTTCCCAGGGTTGAGGCTTCCTGGCCAATAGGCTCCGGCATCTCAGCAATGTTGGTCCAGGCACTCATTTCCGCCGCTAGGTCTTCCTGGGATACCTCTGGAGGCTCTAGTTCAAGGGGGGAGTCGGCATCTAAACTAAAGTCCAGATCAGCTAGGCCTTCACTCGCGCCTAGTTCTCCAGGTAAAACGGCAAAGGTTTCAGTGCCACCATCTTGGTGCAGGGTATCAGGGTCAAAATTTTGCACCTGGGGATTGGCAATGGTGAGATCATCATCCCCATCGAAGTCAAAACTATCATTGGATAAATCTAGATCATCAAATTCGGGTAAGTCCGCGAGGGCTTGGGCTGCTTCATCTTCTTCGGGGACAGAGAAGGTATCGGGGGATGGGGCGGGAAAGTTGGCTCCAAAGGCCATGGTGGCATCATTCTCATCCATGATCAGGGTTTGATCAAACTGCTCAGGACTCAAGGATTCAGCTACAATGCCAGCTTCCTCAAAGTCAAGGTTGGGTAGAGGAGTTTCAGCCTCGGGGTGGTCACTACCACCGAAGTCGTCGAAGAGGCTTTCGGCTTCGTCTATCTCTCCATACTCTGCTTCTCCATACGCTGCCAGAGGTTCTTCCGCTGCAACGGTCTCTGGAAAAAGTGCAGCATCACCAAAATCGGGATCAAGATCGTGATCTTCCTCGGAGGCCTGGGCAAATAAATCACTAATGCCATCACTTATGTCTGCGGGAGTGGCTTCCAGGATATCTGCGGATTCAGGGAGTTCTTCTAGGAGGTCTGTTTCAGAGGTAAAGAGGGCATCGCCTGCAAAACTTTCCTCGGAAACCTCTGTTTCAGCGATCGCCGATCCTAGGTCAAGGGATGCACCTGCTTCAGATTCAGGGCCGCCAAAGTCAAATAGCCCTTGATCCTGATCACTGATTTCTAGATCATTGATTTCCAGATTATCTAGTTCAAAATCTGCGGATAGAGCATCAGTCCCTAGGGGAGATTCACCCATGGCTATAGTGAGGTCATCGTCTCCCATACCTGATCCCATGTCCAGTGGAGAGGACTCTGGAGATCCTAGGGGAGAGGCATCCATGGCCATGGTGAGATCATCGTCATTATCGTCAAATTGATCGGTGACGGCAATCTCTTCTGAGAGTTCGGGAAGGTCACCAAAGGGGTCCTCAAAGGAAATTTCTGCCCCAAGGTCAGCACCACCAAAATTTCCCAGATTGTCTAAATCTCCTAAATCTCCCAAATCTTGGTGACCTAGGGCAAAGGGATCTCCCGTGGGGGGGTCGGTCGTGGAATCAAATTGGGCTTGGGGATCAAAGTTAAACAACTCCTGATCCGATACATCTGCGCCTACGGAATCGATGGCTTCAAGGGAGTCGCCAAAGGCATTTTCAGGATCGGCAGGACTGGGACTGCCCAAGTCTAAATCCGCGGGCATATTGGATTGTAGAACAGTGTAATCGCTTTGAATGCTAGTCTGGGAGTCCTCTTGCCATTGGGCACTTCCATTGCCATTGCCGGTATTGACGGATTCTGCACTATCCTGACTGGGCTGGGAGGCGACCATATCTTGAATTTTGGCAAGACTTTCATTAGCGCAACTAATTAACTCTGTATCTGTCGTTAGAGTAAGAACCCTCTGGTACTCTTCGTGGGCCGCGTCATATTCTTGCTGACAACAGTAAATATGCCCCCGGAGTAAACGCAGATTTGGATCATCTGGCCGGGTAGTGACGAGACCATCAGTAATGGTGGCAGCTTGGTCGTATTGCCCTTGGACGTAGGCACTGACAGCTTTTGTATATTCTTGGCTATGTTGAGTGGTTGATGCCATGCGTTGACTCCCGGGATTGGACTGCTAAACTGGGGTTCTCCTGCTGTTACTTAACGCTGTTCCTTAACAGAGTATGGGTTAAACTGCTTAGAAAGTTACACATTGTTATTGATTTTTGGTAAATATTACATCGCGTTAAGCTCCCCAGCGGGCACTACGAAGAATCGTGATCGGATCTAACAGCTTGAGGGTTTGCTCTTCCTCTAGATCAAGCACCCATTCTCCCCGAATAAAGGGAGCCATTTTGTCATTGAGATTACTAGAGGGGCGGATGGTATCACTATCGAGCCATTCCATCCCTTTCACCTCATCTACCGCTAGACCCACGATCATCTCCTCATCTTCGATGGCAATCACGACCATTTCTGGGCGATCGGTATTGATGGGGGTTTCATCACCCAGGAATTGCCCTGTATCAGCAACCCAGATGACCTGACCCCGAAGGTTCAAGATGCCCAGTAATAGTGGGGATGTATTGGGTACGGGGGTAATGCGATCGGGCGTTAGGGCAATGACTTCCCGCACCCCAATGGCCGGCAATGCCAGGGAAATACCGCAGGGAATGCTAAAGAGAATATGCAGATCACCTTCGGGAGCTTTGAGGGCATCCATCTGCCCCCCTTGCATTTGTTGGTCACCAGTAAGTAAGTCAGAACTACTGAACATACCTGCCTAGCCTCGCAATAGCTGTTTAATCGTACCCACTAACTCTTTTGGTTGAAAGGGCTTTGTGATATACGCATCAGCCCCCTGCTTCATGCCCCAATAGCGATCAAATTCTTCCCCTTTAGAGCTACAAATCACAACGGGAACATCCTGGGTACGGGGATCTGACTTGATTGTGCGGCAAACTTCGTAGCCATTCATCCGGGGCATCACAATGTCTAGGACAACAATATCGGGTTTTATATCCTTTAGGAGATCGACGGCTTCCATCCCATCACTGGCAATGGAGACCTCTAAACCACTTTTGGCTAGGAGTTCACTAATCATTTCCCGCTGGGGGGCACTATCTTCAACGACTAACACAGTACTCATAGGGCAATATTTACCATCCCATAGGGGGTATCAAAGCGGAACGGAAATCTAGCATAAGATCTAATGTTACTATCCTAAGTCAATCATCCCAGAATGAAAGGAAGATTGTACATTAGTTCTACATCATTTTTACATCATTATAGTGGGATTTAATTCTCGGGAAGTGTCAGTTTATTGACCTGCCAGGGTTTCACCAGATGTTTTCTGTTCTAGCACGTCATTGAGAATTTGGTCGGAATTGCCATGGGCAGGATTGGCACAACCAATATAGCGACGGGTCATTGTTAATAATTCTGTACTCGTAAAGGGCTTACTCAAGTAATCCGTTGCTCCGGCAATGTTGGCTCGCAGGCGATCGGGTAAGCCGACTAGGCTCGTTAACATAATGATGGGGGTGTAACGAAAGCGGGGGGTATGGCGGAGCATGGTGCAAAAGTCGTAGCCATCAAGTTCGGGCATGGCAATGTCACAGAGGATGAGATCGGGATTTAGCTGAAAGATCAAGCTCAGGGCTTTGAGGGGATGGGCGATCGCCGTGGCTTCGTAACCGGCATTTTTCAGGGTCAACTCCACTACTTGTCGTACCGTGGCCGCATCATCAATGCAGACAATCCGTGGGGACTCCCGCAGGGGAATTGGGGATAGGGGCATGAGATAGCCACTGGGCAGGGGAGAGTTGAGTTGGATTAGTCCCTGTTGCAGGTAGGGAGAAAGGACTTTCCCGACACTGGTTAAATCTCGGCCCAGTCGCCGACTTAACTGCCGTAGGCTTAAATGTTCACCGGCCCAGTTTTCGAGGTACTTTAGTCGACTTTCCGGAAGGATGCGGTGGAGTTCAGTGGCGTTGGCAAGATCAAGTTGCTGATCGGCGGAGCGAATATAGGGATACAGTTTTTTCCATTCCCGCAGTTGCACAAGGGTGTCGTTCAGTAAACTCACGAGGGGCAAACTGGCGAGTTGGGGCGAAAGGGCAGCGGTCAGACGAAAGCAAAACCAGCCGCGATAGAGGGAGGCAACATCAAATAGGGCTTCCCGAATCACACTGCGCCATAGGGTCTGAATTTGGGCTAAATTCCGATGCTGAAGGAGCCACCACAAACATTCGTACTCCGGCCAACCACTGCCAGCGGTGGTTTCTACGAGGGGATGATCGTTGTTGAGGTTGGGCCAGTCGATCCCTTGGCCATAGAGGAGATCCTGTAACCGCTCTAGACCTTGACTATGGCGATCGGCAATGTAGAGTAAACGACCATGGTAAAGGAACAGTAGCCAAACATTCCCGGCTTCATCATCCACATAGAGTTCGCCCGTTCGCTGGGCCAGGGAAAGGCTCTGGAACAAACTGTAAAGATCAATATCGCTGAGACGGCCTTCCATAAACTGAGGGATGAGGGGGAATAAACGGTACTAAGTACTAAAGATTACTAAAGAGGGAGCATTGACCCTAACCCTAAGGCGAGGGAGTTTGAGGGGGCGATCGCCGCAGTTCCTCTGGGTGGCTTGGGGGAATCCCTTCTATGGTAATCAGGGACTCAAGGACAGATTTGACGACGGGAATGGCCACCGTGGAGCCATAGGCATCATCCCCTTGGGGCTCATCTACTACCGTTAAAACCACATAGCGGGGAGACTCTAGGGGAAAAATAGCAGCAAAGCTGGTAATCCGCTGGTTGCTATAGGTGCCGCCGATCGCCTTTTGGGCCGTCCCAGTTTTTCCCCCGAGGCGATAGCCGGGAATTTGCGCCCCTTTGCCCGTGCCCGATCTAACCACATCCCCCATCATATTGAGAACATAGCGGCTGGTGCTAGTGGAAAAGACGCGCCTTGGTTGGGGCCGTTTTAGGGGTTGTTTTAGCCGACCCTGGTGATCGTAAAGACCCTCTACGGTATAGGGAACCACCAATTCGCCCCCATTGGCGATCGTCCCGAGGAGTTGGGCCAAATGGAGAGGAGTCAAAGAAAAACCCTGGCCAAAGGAGGTGGTGGCAGGTTCAATGGGGTAGTCAATAAATTGGCGAGCGGGCTTGAGTTGGGCAGCGGTTTCAAAGGGTAGATCACTGCCAATGGGTTTATTTAAGCCAAGGCGATCCAGATAACGGTAGTAATGGCGGGCCGGGATTCGATTCATCATGTGAACCATTGCCACATTACTGGAATAGGACAAAATCTGGGAGATGGATAGGGAACCCCGTCCCCCCACTTGGCTAAAATCATTATTTTGAACGGGCCAGCCCCCCACCGTAATCCGACCCTCATCGGGCAAAACCGTGGTCGGAGTAATGCCCCTTAGCTCTAGGGCAATGGCCGTATTAATGGGCTTAAAGGTTGATCCCGGCTCGTATAAATCAGAGATCGCCCAATTCCGAAATAGGGCGGGATCTGCTCGATAGTAATGGGTGGGGTTATAGGATGGTTCGGAGACGAGGGACAGAATTGCCCCGGTTTGGCTATTGAGAACAATGACTGTACCCCGCTTGGCATTAAACTTCTGAAGTTGTTGCCGGAGGGACTGGCGGGCAGTGCGTTGCAGGCGGCTATCGAGGGACAAACGAATCCCGTAGCCTTGGGTGAGGAGTTGGGGATCCTCCGGGGCGAGTTCCGGTAGCCACTGCCCCAGGGCATCACTGGAAAGAACGGGTTGCTCCGGTGGAGCCTGGAAAAATTCATTCTGGCTAAACTCTAAGCCAGCCTGGCCCTGGTGTTCCCGATCCACATAGCCAATGATTCCGGCCATGAGTTCCTGTTGGGGATAGATCCGCTGCCAGGATTGATTAAACTCCAAACCATCTAAGTACAAATTGCGAATCTGGGAGGCAACACTTTCGGTGACATCGTAGGCGATGGGAATACCGGTGGGAGCCACCCTCAACTGTTCCTCTAGACCTGATACGGGGACATCTAGGAGGGGAGCGACCTGGGCGGCAATTTCTTCTGGGGGTTCACTGAATTGAATCGGGTGGGCAAACAGGTTAAATACAGGGCGATCCAAGGCTAGCAGGGTTCCGCGGCGATCGCTAATGGGATAGCGGGCCAGGGTAGGGGGCGTTTCCTGCTGCTGTTGCTCTCGAGCCTTGTCCGCCAAGATCGGGCCCTGAACCACCTGCAAATAGGTGAGCCGCCCAACCACCAATGAGGTTACGGTTAGGAGAAATAAAGAGACAAACCGCAGTCGCCAACGCAATAACGACTCCGATGAAGAGGATAACCCAACAGCCATAGAACCTTAGGGGACAAAAAACCTGAGTAAAAACTTTAGTATAGGATGCCAGTGGAATCGGCGTGAAATTAAACTTTTTAGGAAATCCTTGGGGGGAAATCTAATAGCTCACAGCCCGCTTAGGGGCAGGGGCGACTTGGGCAAGGGTTACGGTGGCGCTAGCTCCAAGGGTTGCCGGTTTCTCTGGAATAAAGACCACTTGCTGGGGCCCTTGCCGTACCAGTCCCTGGGGTTGCCGCTCAATCTGTTCAGCGACTTGATACCGTTGACTCTGCTGGGCCGCTAGGAGTTCGCGCTCCTGTTGTTTGAGTTGCTCCAATTGGCGATAGGATTGCCCCCATTGGTATTGACAAAGGGCCGACCAGCCATACAGGGGTAATAGGCTAGCGAGGATTGCGACGCTACCGAGGCCCGTTCCCCATTTGAGTACACCCAGGGATTTCAACCACAGGGGAGTATCCGAAGAACTCAAGGGCCGAATTTCTGTGAGATGGCTCGGCTTAGTTTTTCTTAGAGGGGCAGATGGGGGTGAATAGACCTGGGGAGGATATTTCGCGGGGGCAACGGCAACCATAGGGGGACTCGACTCCTCTAACCACAATGAAGTAATGAAGTTATAGACAAAAAAATAGGAAAAATATATCCAAAGATTAATCAATAACAATCCACTTTATGCAGATTGACGTTCAGCCAGTCTGAGTTTAGCTGATCGCGATCGCGGATTATGTTCAATTTCCGACATTCCAGGGATAATCGGCTTTTTCATGAGTACCTTGAGGCGGGGATCGCTGCGCCAGGTATGTTTCACCCGCCGATCCTCAAGACTATGGAAACTAATGATCGCCAAACGGCCACCGGGAACCAGCCAATCAGGGGAATGGGCCAAAAAGGTTTCTAAGACCTCGAGTTCTCGATTGACGGCGATGCGGAGGGCCTGAAACACCCGTGTCGCAGGATGAATGTTTTGGCGGGGTTGACGGGCCAAACTCTGGCAGACGATAGTGGCTAGTTCCGTGGTGGTGTGCAGGGGCCGTTGAGCCACAATACGGCGGGCAATGCGCCGGGAAAAGCGTTCTTCTCCGTAGGTGTAAAATAAATCCGCCAAGTCTTTTTCGCCCAGATGGTTGATCAACTCAGCCGCAGTGAGGGATTGGCCCGGATCCATCCGCATATCTAAGGGGGCCGGATGGCGAAAACTAAATCCCCGCTCTGGGGCATCAAACTGGGGAGAACTCACCCCTAGATCTGCCAAGATGCCATCAAATTGGACTGATCCAGGGTCAAATTCAGCAAAATTTCCCTGGACAAACTCCACCCGATCGCCAAAGGCAGCTAAATGGGACTGGGCGGCAGCAAGGGCCACGGGATCCTGATCAATGGCCACCAGTTGACTCTGGGGTGCAGCGGCTAAAATCAAGCCACCGTGGCCTCCGCCGCCGACGGTGACATCCAGATAACGTCCTCCGGGCTGAAGGTTTAGTCCCTCAATCACCGCCTCGGCCAGGACAGGTACATGGGAAAAATCAGAGGAAGACAGCGGCAATTTTTGCATCAAGTTTAGAAGGGCGGCGTATTAAGCGGGAAATGCCTGAAAAAATCATGGTCTCACATCCTAGCACCAGTAAACGATCTCAGGTATTTGCAGTTCCTAAAATTTGGCTGGAGAGGATTACCCGTGACTAAAGCACTATCCTGTTACCCGACCGCAGACCCCCAGGAATCACCAACACTGTTCATGGCTGAACAGGAGCTAATGGTGCGAGACCAACTGGTGGAACAACTGTCGGAAGAACTTTATCGCTTGATGGTTCAACACCCGGAATTATTTGCTCGTTTTTATCAGGCCCGTCAGGCAGAAACAGCCAACGCTGAGCTAATGCAAACTCTGCAAGAGCAACTTCGGCAGGTGGAAGGTCAAATCACGTTCTATCAAGAGCAAATCAATCTCTACCAAGAGCAAATGCAAAGTCGCCAGGATGAAATTGGCCAACTCCAGGACGCGATGCAGGAAATGGGCGATCGCAACCAAATGTTGGAAAAAGTGATCCAGGAGATGCCCGAGGTTTACCGCCAGAAATTTGCGGAACGACTCACCCAAGTCAAAGCCAAGGTGGAATCCCTGCAACAGGAAAATCGTCAACTCCGGGCCGAACTTCGCAATATGCACGGTCTACTGGCGGCCCAATCTCGCCAAACCATGAACCTGCCCAGCTTGCCCTCCTTGCAACCGACCCGCGTTGGTCTGATCCCCAGTTTTGGGAATGTCTAGTCTCCGTCTTTGGTATCGGGCTACGGCCACGGCCGCGGATGAGGAACTGGATCACGACACCCTGGAAACCCAGGTTAAGCCCCTGCTAATGGAAACAATGGCGGGGGACATTACCTTAATTACCCTAATGGCAGCCACGGAGCAGACATCGGATCGGTTATCGGCGGAAACCTGGGGGGATGGGGATCTCAGTTTTACCCTAGGGGTCTTACCCCCACCGTTGGCGATCTGCCGAGATGTGGGCCACCTTCGTCAACGGGTTGCCCATTGGGGCTATGGCACGGCGGATGGGGCCCTCTATTTACCCATTGTCTGGACGGGAAAGGGGCCCCTCTACGGTGAGGTGATTGGCAAAATGCCTGGAGAACATTCTGGGGAACATGATTGCCAGTATCGCCAGCCGGTGCATCTGGGGGATTCCCTGCGTCAGCCCCTCTATCGTCTGGGCCAGCGGCTGATTGGGGAGTTGGGGGGGATACCCAGCTGTTATCTGCTCCAGTTTGCCCTAAAAGGGGATGGGATTGACTTCGATCGCCTCTGGCCGTTTCCGACTCGGGCAGCTTTAGCAAGTATGGGCATTCAAGAGCCAGATCTATTCACCTGTCATGGCCGTTGTTTGAGGGGAGAGGCGATCTATGATCTGCGTATTGGCTCCCACCATCCCTATTACCACCCCACAGATTTTTAACCCCATCGATTTTTTCCATGATCACCCTCCTGAGTAAACTTGACCAACCCATTACCCTGGACTGCTTTTTTGGGCCCTTGACCCTGCAACCGGGCCTGAATCCTGAGGTGAGCGATCGCCAGTGGCGCAATTGTAAAAAATTTAATCCAGATGCCCAAGCTCTGATCAAAAAAGGGATGATTGAGGAAGTAAATTCAACGGAAGGCTAACCTCAATGGTCATGTTTCGGCCCCTCGCGACCCTTTTTTCCCTGGTAAGTCTTGCAGTTGGTGTTGATGTGCATGGGGCTGAGGTTGCCCGGGCCCAGATGGATTCTAGTCCGACGACCCACCCGGTTTATGTGGCATCCCAGCCAAGGGAACCAATCACCTTAGCCAGGGTGAAGAATGCCCTACCTCAATTTGAAACCCTGGTTAACGACACCCTCCTCAGAACCCAGGTTCCGGGATTAGCCATTGCCATTGTCTATGAAGATGAGGTGATCTATCTCCAGGGCTTTGGGGTACGGGAGGTGAATCAACCGGAGGCGGTGGATATTGATACCCTCTTCCAGTTGGCCTCAGTGTCTAAACCCATTGCCTCAACGGTGATGGCGGCCCTCGTCAGTGATGGTACGATTCAGTGGGATGATCCAATTCAACGCCACGATCCCAATTTCGCGATGAATGAGTCCTTTGTCAGCCAGTCGGTAACGCTGCGGGATATGTTTAGCCATCGCAGTGGCCTCCCTGTCTACGGGGGCGATCGCCTTGAGGACATCGGCTTTAGCCAAGCAGAGGTGATTCGACGGTTGCGTTTTTTACCCCTAGACAATCGTTTTCGCGCAACCTATGCCTATACCAATTTTGGGTTAACGGCGGCGGCGGTGGCAGCGGCCAAGTCTAGGGGCCAATCCTGGGAAGACCTTTCAAGGACGCGGCTTTATCAACCCCTGGGCATGACTCGTACCAGTTCCCGCCATGCCGATTTTTTAGCCGACCCCAATCGAGTCAAAAATCATCGCCAACGGGGCGATCGCTGGGTGGTTTCCCCTGAACAACGGAATCCCGATGCCCAAACCCCAGCCGGTGGAGTCAGTTCGTCCATTCGAGATCTAGCCCAATGGATGCGGCTGCAATTGAATCAAGGGCAATTTCAAGGTCGCCAAATTATGACAGCGGATGCCCTCGCTGAAACCCATCGTCCCCAAATGATTAGTCAAGCTCCCGCAAACCCCAGTCAGGATCGGGCCGGTTTCTATGGCTTAGGCTGGAATGTTTCATACCCTACATCGGATGCAGTGCGACTCTCCCATTCTGGCGGATTTTTATTAGGTGCGGCCACGGTGGTCGTTCTCGTACCCCAGGAGAAATTGGGAATTGCGGTGTTGAGTAATGCCGCCCCCATTGGGGTTCCCGAAGCATTGGCTGCTAGCTTCCTGGATATTGTGAACGAGGGACAGCCCCAGCAGGATTATGTCGCCCTGTTTGCGGATCTGTTCAAAATATTATTTGCCCCTCCCTACGGCGAGGGTCGAACCTACACTCCACCTGACAATGCCTTACCGGCAAAACCGGGCGATCGCTACGTGGGCATTTACAAGAATGACTATGTTGGCCCCATTGCCGTGGAGAAAATGAATGGTGATCTCACCCTATACTTAGGCCCCAACCGTATGGCCTTTCCCCTGAGGCATTACAGTGGCAATACCTTTAGCTATCAACCCACCGGCGAAAATGCCTACGGCCCGAGTGCGGTGACGTTTCGTTTTGCCCTAGAGTCTCAGCCGGCCTCCCACGTTACCATTGAAAACTTGGATGTCTATGGCCAGGGAACCTTTGCCCGTCAACCGTAAGCCATGGGAATCCTGATCAAAGACCTAGGGGAACGGGGACTGCTGCCCATCCTGCAAAAATTTTGTCCTCCAGGGATTGTCGGGGATGATGGGGCGGTGATCCTCCTTGATCCCGATCGCCAACTGGTGGTGAGTACGGACGTTCTGGTGGATGGGGTTCATCTCAGTGTCGGTTTGGCCCGACCCAATTTAATTACCACGTCTGGGGCCGATGCAGGTTGGCGGGCGGCGACGGCCAATCTTTCGGATTTAGCTGCCATGGGGGCGGATCCCCTAGGGATTACGGTGGGCTTAGGCATTCCCGAAACCTGTCCCCTAGATTTGATCACCGATCTATACCAGGGGCTTTATGATTGCTTGCAATTGCACAGGACAGTGATTTGGGGGGGAGATATTTGCCGATCGCCGGTGTTAACCCTCAGCATTACCGCCCTCGGCCAAGCTTCCCCCCATCAAGTAATCTATCGCCATCGGGCCCAGGTGGGGGATCTAATTTTAACCAGCGGGATCCATGGGGCCTCCCGGGCGGGCCTAGAATGCCTCAGTCACCCTGAATGGGGCCAAGCCTTTCCCAATCACTGCCGCCAAACCTGGATTCGGGCGCACCAACGGCCGCGGCCACGCTTAGATCTCCTGCCTGCCCTGCGATCGCTCCCCCAGGGAACCCGCATCAGTGGCATGGATAGTAGCGATGGACTGGCGGATGCGGTCATTCAACTCTGTCAAGCCAGTGGCGTGGGCGGGCAATTACACCGGGAGAACTTACCCCTGATTCCCGAATTGGAGCCATCCCTAGCCCTAGAATGGGGCCTCTATGGGGGCGAAGACTTTGAACTGGTGATCTGTGTTGATCCAGTAGCGGCCGATACTCTGATCCAGACCTCACCCTTTCGGATTATTGGCACGATCATTCCTCAGCCAGGGGTGACACTGGAGACCGGGGAAGGAAACCTTACTATCAGTGATCATCAAAGTTTTCAGCACTTTGGTTAGCTAGGTAAGATGTTAGCAAGATAGTGGTCTAGGCACGAGAGAGAGGGCGACATTCCTTGAGGGCCCGCAGCAGTTCATCCATATTCACCGGCTTACTCACATAATCATTCATCCCCGCATCTAAACAGGCCTGGCGATCGCTCTCCATGGCATTGGCAGTCATGGCAATAATGCGGGGTCGTTTTTCTGGAGGATAGTCTTGGACAATTTTTTGGGTCGCCGTAATCCCATCCATTTCCGGCATTTGCATATCCATCAAAATAACATCGTAGGGCTGTCGCTCTAGGGATTCGAGGACTTCTAAGCCATTGGCCGCAATATCCCCCCGATAGCCCAACCGATCTAAAATTCGCAGGGCCACCATCTGATTAATCTTGTTATCTTCCGCCACTAAAATTCGCAAGGAGGAGGGGAGGGATTGTTCCTCTGCAACCCCAGGGGTAGAGGATTCCGGAACTTGCTCCGTTTGGGGTTGTCGTTGACTTAGGACATCATTGAGAATATTAAACAAATTAGATTGCTTAATGGGTTTTGTAATGGATGTAGCAAAAACAGAAGATTGGGTGATTTCCGGGGTTTGGCCAATAGAAGTCAGTAGGACAAGGGGAAGTTTCTGGTACTGGGGTAACTGATGGATCATCTCCCCTAGGGTGAGGCCATCAATACCCGGCATCTGTAAATCTAGAATGGCTAGATCAAAGACCTGATTATTTTTTAAGATATCTAGGGCCGCCTCTCCACTGCTAGCAGCCACAGAGGTCATTTGCCAGGCCTGGGCCTGAAGGGTAAGTATTTGGCGATTGGTGGCATTGTCATCCACAATTAACAGGCGGCAGTCCTTGAGGTGAGCAATACGATCCTTTTCGACTAATTTAGGGGACTGGGGATTGACGGGTAACTGAATCGTAAAATAAAAGACGGAGCCGGTTTTAGGTATCTCAATTTTTTGATCATTAGGGCTGGGCGTGCCTCCCGCAGATATTTCACCATTGGCGGTACAACTTTCCACCCAAATCGTCCCCCCCATCGATTCACACAGGCGTTTAGAAATGGCTAATCCCAGACCTGTACCACCATAGTTCCGCGTAATCGAAGCATCCACCTGACTAAAGGGCTTAAAGAGTCGCTCCATCCCCGTCGGGGAAATCCCCACCCCAGAGTCCCGTACCGCAAACTGAAATTCATGGCAGGGGTAGTCCTGCTCAGCGTTTGTTAGGTAGTCTGGCAGGGAGACACGGGAGCAAGATTCCTTGGCTTTGAGGTAGAGAACGACTTCCCCCTGCTCCGTAAATTTAATGGCATTGGTTAACAAGTTCACTAAGATTTGCCGCAGGCGGCCCATATCACCAATCACCGCCATAGGAATATTTGGATCAATGTGGCAGGTCAATTCTAACTGGCGATCGCTGGCCCGACCAGCCACCAAGTCTAGGGACTCCTCGACACAGGTCAGCAAATTGAAGGGATAGGCTTCAATATCCAGTTTCCCCGACTCAATTTTCGAGAAGTCTAAAATATCATTGATAATCGTCAGCAGGGCATCCCCACTCAGGCGAATGGTATTCATGAACTCCCGCTGCTGGCTGGATAAGTCCATGTCTAAAAGCAATCCCGTTAAGCCAATAATTGCATTCATGGGGGTGCGAATTTCGTGACTCATGGTGGCGAGAAAATCACTCTTGGCTCGGCTGGCGGATTCCGCGGATTGCTGTGCTTTTTCCAGTAGTTGATGCTGCTCCATCAATCGGGAAATATCTTCACAGGTTCCGACAAAGCCAACAAACTTATTTTGACTAGAAAGTACCGGAACCGCCCGTGTATTTAGCCAGCGATAGGATTCGGCTTCATCCTCTGCATCACTGATATTTTTGAGCCGAAATTGGAACTGAAACCCCTCCTGTTCCCTCAGGGCGGTTTGCCATGCGTCGAGCAGTGACCTTTTATCTTCAGGATGAATGTACTCAGCCCAGTTTGCCATTTTCTCTAGCTCTAGGCCAAACATTTCTTTCATGGATGCATTGATGTAGGTGGTTGTTCCCGTGGTATTGGTTTGAAAAATACCCACAGGGGACAGATCACTAAGGGAACGAAATTTATTTTCACTGGCCCGTAATTGAGTATTTAGATCTTCTTTGCGGAGGCGATCGCGGCCAAACCAATAGACCCCTAAGGCAAAAAGGCCATCAATCACCAGAAAGATCACCAGTAGTTGCAACGCCAATTGATTCAGGGGTGCATTAAGTAGGGCTGCCGGTATATAAGTTATCACCTTAAACTGGTAATCCTGATTATGGATGGGTTCCCCGGTTTGGGTATTTACCGACACATGGCCGCTGGGGAGCGGATACGCGGTGGTATAGGTAAATAGGCCATCCTTCGTTTCTAGCTGACCACTTTGGCGGCTCTGAATTTCTTGCCAAACCTCAGGAAAATCCTTGGCAAAGGAGCGATCGCGGCGATCGTCTACCATAAATCCCCATTCATCTTCTGGGGTCGATCCCACCAGCCAATATCCATCAGGATTGACCAGCATACAGGTGGTTAAAACCCCGGTACAGGTGGACTTAAAATCGCGAATGAGATGTTCACCCAAAAAATTGACGACAAACAGCCCGATAGTCTCTCCCTGGCGATCGCTGACGGGAGTAGCAAAACGAATGGTGGGTTGATGGGGCCAGCGGATCCCTTGTCCATCACGATCAAGCTCAAACTGGGATACTAATACCTGCCCCTTCGGTAAGTTTAAGCCCACAGAAAAATAAACTTTATCGTGATTTTCCTTGAGCTCTCCATCCTCAACAATAGTGGGGGTGTTTTGAATATTATTAATCCGTAAAATTTCCTGCCCCGTTGGTTCTAAGTAGCGAATTTGATCATAAATGGGCTTCCGTGCCATAAAAGCTTGTAGTTCTTCAAGAAACAGGTTTTGCTCCTCTGGGGATGCCTGGTCAAACCCGCGTAGTTCGCTTTGTCCGCCCAGGGTGAGAATATCGGAACTCAGCTGATCAAATTGCCCCAGGATCACTGACACCTCCCGGTTGACCTTGGCCTGCTCCCGCAATCGAATATCTGCCCGTTCAGCGTGTTTCTGGGATAGAAAAACAAAGCTGAGGGTACTCCCCAACAGTAGGGTCAGGGGAACAAAGGTAAGCAGAATATGGCGAAACCAAAACAGGGAACGGGAGTTGAATTTCATAAAAGATTAATCTTCTCAAATTCATTCACAAATATGTATATTATAAAAACCGAAAAGCAATAAAAACGATACTCACCCCAATCTGTACCCCCATCACCGGCAAGCCATAGCGTAAAAACCGATAAAAGGAAATTTTACCCCCATGCAATTCAGCAATCCCTGCTGCAACAATATTGGCAGAAGCCCCCACCAATGTGCCATTTCCTCCCAAGGTTGCCCCCAGCATCATGGCATAGAACAGCGGTAACACCAGGGACGGAAATTGCCCGGAAAAATTGGGGTCTACCATTTCTGCTGTGATTAAATTCACATTAAATAAATATTGTTTCAGGAGGGGCACCATTGCCACAACTAGGGGAATATTGGGTACAACGCTGGACAGGAGGGCGACCAATACCATCAGGACAATACAGCCGAGGGCAATATTCTGCCCTAAAACCATACCTAAAATAGTTGAAAGTTGGCGCACCACTCCCGTTTTTTCCAATCCACCAATCATCACAAAGGTACACATAAAGAAAATTAGCGTACTCCAGTCAACATCCTTGAGAATGTTGTTCACGGTGTCAATTTTGCTTTGATGGGCAAGAAATAAAGCTAATCCTGCCCCCATTAGGGCAACGGCCCCAGGTTGGACGGGAATAGGTAAGGATTCGCCCACGACAAATAAAAACAAAACCAATGCCATGATTAGGGAGCCAAAGGCAAGGGTACGGGGGTGATTAATGGGGGGTAATTTTAGGTTTTCATATCCGGCAAATTGACTATTCCAAGTTTTAGAGAATAATACGGGTAGTAGACAAATAATGGCAACAATTGCCAAGACACCGCCTAAACTCAAACGCTGCATATACTCGATGAAGGTAATATTAATACCATCGCCAACAATAAATGTCGCCGGATCCCCCACAAGGGTTAATAACCCGGCACTATTGGCCACCAATACCATCAAGATTAAGAGGGGTGCAAAATCAATGCCAATATCTTGGGCTAAGGGAGGGATAAGGGGAGCCAGTAGCATGACGGTGGTGGCATTGGGTAGCACAGCACAGATGGGGGTGGTAATAGCGACAATTCCCAGCAAAAGTAACTTGCCACTGCCACGGGATAGCTTTACCATTTGACCAGCAAGATAGCTGAAAATCTGAGTAGGTTCAAAGGCACGGATTAAAACCATGATGCCAAAGAAGAGGGCGATCGTGGCATGACTTTGACTAATATAATCAATCGCTTCGCCCAGGGTCATCACATGGGTAAAAACTAAGATTAAGGCCCCTAAAAAAGCAGCAACCATGAGATGAACTTTTTCAAACATGATCGCCAGAATGACTGATACAAATGTTGTGAGACTAATGAATGCAGAAATGTTTTCCATGGCTTCCTAGGAAAGAGTAGGGCGGATGGATAAAAAAAGGGATGATGCTCTCTCCCTGGCTATGGCAGCGAGAAACCTGCCGTCACGTTCTACACCATGAACGCTAGGGGGAAGATAATGTAAAAAAGCCCCGACTCTTAGGAGAATCTGAGCATTGGCTGTGGCAAATAGTCAGCGGGCGATCGCCCGTTAGTCTGTCATCTAAACTTTTGGGACGGATTAACCCCAAGGGGCAACCAGCACCGTTGGCCCAGGGCGATCGTCATCGGCAAAAACTTGATCTGCATTTAATAGCCTCCAGAGTCTAAGCGGGTACAAGGGCAAGACATTGAAGTACGAGCCAAGGACACTGACCAGGCCATCATTTTCAGTGAAAATGCTTCCTTTCAGTCTCCCCTCAATGCCTACGAAGTTAGCTGACGGGCTAGGACTGAGAGATGTCCCACTTAGATCCCTAATCTGTATTCCCAACCTGACATTGAAAATCACAGATTAGTCTTTCTAGGTTTACGCCCCAGGGTGTGGTTCCTCCGCTTCATCACTGTCATGGCTACATCGCCCATGAGTAGTAATGAACTAGGCTGACTTGCTTAAATTTTTAGACATCCTAGCATATACAGCTTAACTTTTGACTTACTTTTTTTTGGTACGGCGGACTTGGGGTAGTCGTTTTTTCAGGATGGTAAACAGGCCCGTAGAGCTTGAGCTAAGACAAGGGCCGTAGGATAGCGATCGATCAGGCGGGGTTCTGTGGCCTGATGAATCACTTGACGCAAGGGTTCGGGGATACTCGATTCCTCTAGAATTTGTAGGCGGTGTACCCCTTGACGGTGGCGATAAAACCGAATTGGACTATCCCCCATCAGTAAAAAGACGAGGGTTGCGCCCACGGCATAAATATCGGACTGGGTATGGGGATTTCCCATCATTTGCTCTGGGGCACTGTAGCCTTCTACGGCAATCCGAGTTCCGGGGGAATGGCCCGCTTCCTTCACCGCCCCAAAGTCAATTAATACCACTTGATTGTCCCGCGATCGCACCAGAAGATTACTGGGCTTAAGATCTCGATGGATAACAGGCGGGTCTTGGCCATGGATATAGTCTAGGATGCCGCAGGCCTGTAACATCCACTGAATGGCTTGGACAGGATCCACCGGCCCATTGCGAAGCACCCACCGCTCTAAATCCAGACCATGGATGAGTTCCATGACCAGATATTTTTTGTTATTCTCGACAAAGTAATCATAAAATGTTGGAATCCCAGCATAACAGAGAGATTGCAAAATCCGGGCTTCCCGCTCAAATAGTTCCTGGGCCTTCTCGACCGATTCCATATCTGCCCGTAGCTCTTTGAGTACCCGCACTTCTGGTAAGCCTTTGCGGGGCGAGGGTTCAGTATGTTGCTGACAAACTAAATAGGTTGTTCCCATCCCACCGTGGCCCAAAAGTCGCAGCACTTGATAATCCCGAATTGTCCGCTGGACATTGAGGGGTTCGCCACAGTGAATACAAAACAAATTCCCTGGCACATTCCCCACATGGGTACATCCCGCCAAGGTAGGGGCACTTCGTTTTTGGTGCTGCTCCAGAAACTGAATAATGGGCCCCGTCGCCCCCAGTTGCAGTAAGCTGCCGTTGGATAACGTGCCTTCACTGACAAGTTTGCCATCTAAAAATGTGCCCATGGTGCCACAACTCTTCAGATACCAGCGACCCAGGTTTTCGGGATCTCGATAGCAAGCTAATTCAGTGTGATACCGGCCGATTAAAATGTCATTCAAAATTACATCATTATCCGCTGCCCGCCCAATTCGGATTAACGTTTTCAGGGGAAACCGCCATGTTTTAACTGGCGTGCGCTTCCAAGGGTCTAAGAGGTGCAGGATAATCACAGTGCTAAAACGAGATAATCGGACATTAATTAAAGCGTGAATTAAAATAAATAACTTAAAACAAATAATTAAGTTGCGATCGCAGTTTCATGCGGGCAGCAATCACCGTTAAATTATCATGACCATTAAATTCATTCCCCAATTGAACGAGTTGATAGACTCCCTGGCGTAAATCCGCCTTAAAATCTAGCATAGGTAGGATATGACTCACCACATGGGATTCTAAGCAACGATTATCCGTCAAACCATCGGAGCAAAGTAACAGCAGGGTATCCTCGTGAACCTCAATATCATAAACATCGGGAGATAGGGCATTGCTATTCCGGGGGCCAAGGGCCTGGGTGAGTTGGTAGGCATCGGGGCGACCATAGGCAATCTCTGGCTCAACCCCCTGTTGAATAAATCGCTGCCCTACTTCATGATCCACGGTAATTTGTTCTAGACCTAGGCGTTTACTAAATCGATAGACACGACTATCACCAACATGGCCAATGCGGATCATAGAACCCTGAACAAGGGCGGCAATCAAGGTGGTTCCCATGCGGCCACTGCCGGTCTTGGATTTATCTTCATTCACACTGAAAATAGCTTGGTTAGCTCGCAAAATCCCTTCTCGAAATAGGGTGGCATCGGGTAACGGGGATTGCCACGGCCAAAACTCTTCAAAATAATCACATAGGGTTTTAGCCGCCAAGGAACTGGCAACTTCCCCCTCGGCGTGGCCGCCCATCCCATCGCAGACAATATACAACCCCTCCGCCTGAACCTGCTGACCACTGGAGGTAAACCATTGTTTTTGACGATTATGAATTAGGAAAAAGTCTTCGTTGTGGTGTCGTTCACGACCGGTATCGGTATGGCCGAAAACTTCTAGGCAAACCACCTGCTTGGGTAAAACTGCGGTGGGGGCATCATCGGCGGCGGTGGCATCCTCCAACTCATCCATTGTCAGGATGCCCATATCCTCCTCATCTGGACTGATATCCCCCGTGTCATCCTCTATATCTGCCCCATCCCCGCCATCTATTTCATCTCTTTCATCAATAATTTCATTGGTATCCCTTGCCCCCATATCCTCCCCAATCTCTGTGTCTAAGGAGAGGAGAAGATCACTTTGCAGGGTTTCCGCCAAATCATCCAAAAGGTTTTGCAACTCTAAAATACTCGTCACTGGCTGACTGGCGAGACAGGCTAGAAGGGGCGAAAAAGAGGTCTGACGGCGAGGGGTGGTCAGTTCAAAGAGTTTTTGCCATGCCTTGACCAAGGGTAATTGCTGCTCAGGCACAATGCGACGAACACCAATGACCTGCTCGACGAATTCCGGGGTGGGGTCGGAAATGGGATCAAAGGACAACTGGCGCAGATAAAGGGTGCGATCGCTGCGGACACAAATATTATCCTCAATGATCAAGGAGGCACTACAGCCCCAGGGTTCTAGCCCCTGCCAAATCTCAAGCATATCCTCTAGCCAACGGAAGATTGCCTGATCGGGAATGGTTTCATCGCGCCACAGTTGACTTAGGGGTTGGGCCTGGGGATCAAATCCCAACGCCACACCCTGGCATTTGCCGGTTAACTTATCAATGGAATGATTGTCTGTCCAAATATCATGGAGTTCGGGGATGGTCTCTGGCATCAGTAAATGTAGGGTGAGATAGGCCACTCCCAGGGGGCTGAACTCAGGAACATAGCATTGAAATTGCTTAATGATCTGTTCGGGTTCGCTGGGATCCAATTCATGGCCCCACTGACTGAGGCTCTCCAACACCGGGGCGATCGCCGTGGGCCAATCCGGGGTCATATCTTCAACAAACTGGGGTTGATCTTCGGGTAAACCCGCTTGATAGCGACGGTAGCGTTGTTGGGGATCGGCGTAGAGGGGCGTACTGGGAGGTTGGGTGTCCTCGTCAATTTCTACTTCAGTGACTCCCCTGTGGGCACAGTTTAGCCAAAAATTGTTTACTTCATCGGGGTAAATAACGGTCCACCAGTAGGAGGGAGGATTGTCCTCCGGAGATTGATCGACATCCGCAGATTCAGTAGATTCCAATGCAGATTGTTCTGGAGATTGTTCAGTATCGTATTGGGATTGCGCCGCCATAGATTCTGCCGCCGTAGATTCTAAAGTTGGTTCGGTAGGAACGTCACGATTATTATTCATTGTAGGTACGGCTCTGGACGCATCAGTAGAAGGCACAAATAGGGTTGCATAGAAGATCTATTAAAAACAGGGAGTAGATTTTATTGTATAGCGATCGCCCGAACCATCTGACCCTTCCTTAAGAATCCGCTAAAATTAGGCCATAATATTCACCCAGCCCTATTCATAACTATTAAGGAGCGTTCTACTCTGTGGTTGCTGCCCTTTCCTCAATTCAAACCGAAAATCCACTATTACGGGGTCAAGGCTTTCCGCCCTTTGACGACATTAAAGCCGATCATGTGGAACCTGCGGTTACCATCCTTCTGGCCAATCTTCGCCAGGAACTAGAGGAACTAGAGCAACGGGTTCAACCCACCTGGGAGCATCTAGTGGAGCCATTGGATCACTTGGGCGATCGCCTGAGTTGGATCTGGGGAATTGTGAATCACTTGACAGGGGTGAAAAATAGCCCGGAACTTCGGCAGGCCTACGAACAGGTTCAACCCCAAGTCGTAGAATTTTATACGGAACTGGCCCAGTCCCAACCCCTTTACTACACCTTTAAGGCTCTGCGGGATAGCCCAGAATTTAGCGGCCTCACGCCAGCCCAACAACGGATTGTTATCGCCGCCATCCGCAATGCCGAGCATACGGGGGTGAGTCTGACCGGCGCAGCCAAGGAACGGTTTAATCAGATCCAACAACGCCTGGCGGAACTGGGTACCCAATTTTCTAACCATGTTCTGGATGCCACAAAGGCCTTTCGCCTCAAACTCACCCAAGCCGATGAGATTGCCGGTTTACCCCCCAGTTTATTGGCCTTAGCAGCCCAAACTGCCCGATCCGATGGGGAAGCCAACGCCACACCCGAAACCGGCCCCTGGCATATCACCTTAGACTTCCCCAGTTTTGGCCCCTTTTTACAGCACAGCCAACGCCGAGATCTGCGGAAACAAGTGTATCGGGCCTACATTAGCCGGGCCGCCAGTGGTGAATTAGATAACTTGCCCATTTTGGAGCAAATTTTAGCCCTGCGCCGGGAAGAGGCCCAACTCCTTGGCTTTGAAACCTATGCTGACCTTAGTTTAGATAGCAAGATGGCCAGTAGTGTCAGTGCAGTGGAAACCCTCTTAGAGGATCTGCGCCGAGTCAGCTATCCAGCCGCCAAGGTCGAGCTAGACCAACTCCAGGCCTTTGCCCAAGAGCATGGAGAGACGGAACCCTTGCAGCACTGGGATATGGGTTACTGGGCCGAGCGACAGCGGGAAGCTCTTTTTGCCTTCAATGATGAGGAATTACGTCCCTATTTTCCCCTGCCCCAGGTCTTAGAGGGCCTGTTTGGCTTAGTGGAGCGGCTGTTTGGCGTGCAGATTGTGCCTGGGGATGGTCAAGCCCCTGTGTGGCATCCCGATGTCCGCTTTTTTACCATCCAAGATGAAAACCACGTCACCATTGCCCATTTTTATTTGGATCCCTATAGCCGTCCAGCGGAAAAACGGGGCGGAGCCTGGATGGATGACTGTTGGGGTCGGGCTAAGGTACGCCAAGGAACTCAGTGGCAGACCCGTTTACCCGTTGCCTATCTTATTTGTAATCAAACCCCCCCGGTGGATGACAAACCCAGCTTGATGACCTTTGGGGAGGTGGAGACCCTCTTCCATGAGTTTGGCCACGGCTTGCAGCATATGCTCACCCAGGTGGATGAAGCCGGAGCCGCAGGGATTAACAATATCGAATGGGATGCGGTGGAATTGCCCAGCCAGTTCATGGAAAACTGGTGTTACCATCGCCCCACCCTCTTTGGCATGGCCCGACATTATCAAACCGGGGAACCCCTGCCGGAACATTACTACGAAAAACTCCTGGCGGCCCGCACCTATCGCAGTGGTAGCGCTATGCTGCGCCAACTCAACTTTAGCTTGTTAGATATTGAATTACACTATCGTTATCGTCCGGGTTCCGGGGAAACGGCCCTGGATGTGCGCGATCGCCTCGCTCCCCTAACAACGGTTTTACCTCCCCTGAAGGATGATGCCTTTCTCTGTAGTTTTGGTCATATTTTTGCCGGTGGGTATGCGGCCGGATACTACAGCTATAAGTGGGCCGAAGTCTTGAGTGCCGATGCCTTTGCCGCCTTTGAAGAAGTGGGCTTAGACAATGACTCAGGAATCGCTGAGACGGGGCGACGGTTTCGGGATACGGTCTTAGCCCTAGGTGGAAGTTTGCCCCCAATGGATGTGTTTAAGGCATTTCGTGGCCGGGAGCCGAGTACGGAACCCCTATTGCGTCACAGTGGACTTTTAACGGCAAAATAAAATAAACTTCCAGAATAATAAACTTCCAGAATAACGTTCCAGAATATTGTAGGCAGGCAGGACAATTGCTATGGTGAATCGATTGGGCGATCGCTGGCGGCGGATGGGTGCTTTCTTAGCCCTCATCTGTACCTTGATGGCGACGGGGTTAATATGGTCGTCCCCGGCCCTTGCCCTAACGGCGGAGCAAAAACTCTTTAATGAAGCCTGGCGAATCGTCAGCCAAGCCTACGTGGACGAGAGCTTTAATGGCCAGGATTGGTGGTCTGTGCGTCAAAAAGCCTTGAGCCAACCCCTGCCCGATCGTCCCTCCACCTATACCGCTATTCAAAAGATGTTGGCCAGCCTGGACGATCCCTTTACCCGCTTTTTACCACCCTCCCAATACCGCAGCTTACAAACCAGTACCAGTGGTGAACTCACCGGCGTGGGGCTGCAAATTAGCATCGATCCGGCCACGGGTATTCTGCAAATCATTGCCCCCATTGAAGGCTCACCCGCCGCCGCTGCTGGCCTGCAACCGGGCGATCTCATTCTTGCCATTGACCAAGTACCCACCCAAAGCCTCAGCCTGGATGAAGCTGCCGAAAAAATGCGTGGCCCTGCCGGAACCGTTGTCACCCTCAATGTTGCCCGTGGTTCTGGGGATGCCGCTGCCCAAAACCTGGAATTGACCCGTAGCCGTATTGAGATTAATCCCGTAGTTGCCGAACTGCGCCCCCAGGAGGATGGTCATCGACTCGGCTATATTCGCTTGACTCAGTTTAATGGCGTTGCCACAGAGGAAATGGCCCAGGCCTTGCAAAAACTGGAACGGCAAGGGGCCGATCGCTACGTTCTGGATTTACGCAATAATCCCGGCGGATTGCTCCAGGCAGGGGTGGATATTGCCGAACTGTGGATGGAGCCAGGGGTAGTAGTTTATACCGTGGATCGTAAGGGTCTCTTAGGTAGTTTTAATACCACTCACCAACCCCTCACCAAGGATCCCCTCGTGGTTTTGGTGAATCAGGGAACTGCCAGTGCCAGTGAAATTTTGGCGGGTGCTTTGCAAGATACGGGGCGGGCCCAATTGGTGGGCGATCGCACCTTTGGTAAGGGGTCAATTCAGTCCCTATTTGATCTATCCGATGGGGCGGGGTTGGCCGTCACCATTGCCCACTACGAAACGCCGGCCCACCACAATATCAACAAAGTCGGCATTGAACCCGATCGCACTGTTAGTTTAAGGACTCCCCTGGGAATTAACGAAATTGCCTCCAATGCTGATTCTCAATATCAAGCGGCGATCGGTGTTTTAACAGATTTGGAAATGGTTGCAACCGGGGTTTGAGCAGCTTAAGGGCATCTCGATTAATTCAAAATCCGAGGCGATCGCAAACGAGATTTCAATGATTTCAGCCTCTATTTTTAGCAGATCGAGTAATTTTTCGAGGTGCCCATCATTTTGGACTGGGAGGTTTATTCTAACCAGCGGGTCGCAGACCTTCAGGAACACAGGTAGCTACTGTTTCATAACCAACCACAAAAATTCCATCATCATCGTAAATTGGTTTCTGCCAAGAAGAGGGCTGTTGCCCTTCCGGACAGCGATCACGAAAACCAGTTGGGCCACCAATACCTGCTGGGCGAGTCGGAGATTGGTTTTGTCCCTGGATGCCAGAGGGTGAGGCAAAAGCGGCCGAACCAACGGATACAGCTAGAAGCAAGCTAATTGTTATCGGTTTAATCATTTTCATTGTGAGTCTCCTGTAATTAATAGCGGTCAATGAACTCATAAATTAACTATCTCGAAATTTTCAGGTTCTTGCTGTGAGATGTCACACTGTCTCAAAATCAATTGATCACTGGATTAGGGTGATCCTGCTCCGAGATACTGCATCTTCCCCTGCAACCTATTTTTGTTTGTTGATTGGGTAATTATTTTTTGATTTGGACTTTTAGCCAACCACTGAGACGCTCAGCTAACCATTCCAATTCCGGTTCCTTTAAGCGTCCATTTTCCCCTAGTTCAATTTTCTTCGTTCCAGCCCACAAAATAATATGGGGATTCACCTGGACAATATCGCCATCACTGTCTTTGCGTCTGGATTGACGGTTAAATTCTAGTTGACCAATGGCGTAACGGGGTGCTTGGATCCCCCTAGAGCAGGGAAAACCAAACATCTCACGGCGGAATCGAATATCGGTTTTGGTGATGCGCAGCCGCACTTGGCCAAATAATGTAAAAAGAATGAACCAAATTAAGCCGAGACCAACCGCCAGATGACCCGACGCAAATAGGGCCGCAAACCAACCAAACTCACTCCAACTGGCAATGGCAATGCTATACCACATCACTAAAAAAGAATTCCAGGCGATCGCAAAGAAGCCAATGGGAATTAAACCTAGATGAAACCCATGGGGCGGAATCAAAATTTCTAGAACCTCCGGGGTTTCCCGCAACTGCACCGTAGAGCCAAGGGGACGAGTGAGTTTTCCAGTGGTTTGGGGGGCTGTTTTTGGGGTAGATAGACCAGAAGTCAGGGCATGGAGGGCTTGGCTTGCGGAGGAAAATCGTTGCTCTAGGGCCGGATCCGTGAGGGTTTCTAACCAGTGAACCATGGAGGGCCGCAAGGACACATAACCCTGAAAGAGTCGCCGCATTTGTTTTTGCGGTAGGGAATCGGGAGAGCGGCCACTGGCCAGATAAATCAAGGTTGCCCCCAAACCATACAAATCCGAGGCGGGTACGGTGTGGCCACCAAACTGCTCCGGCGGCATATAGCCATAGGTGCCGACAATGGTACGGGTTCCCCCCTGATGACTGGTCTGAACCGAACCAAAATCAACCAAATAAATACTGCCAGGGCTGTGGCCACTGCGATCGCCCAGGAGAATATTACTGGGTTTAATATCCCGATGGATGACGGGGGGAAAGCGGCCATGGAGATAGATCAAAATATCCAGTAAATCCCTGGCAATCCGGTGCAGATCCTCCTCAGAAAAATGTCGCCCTTGGTTCAGCCATTCCTGGAGCGATGGAGCCGGAATATAGGTCTGAACCAAGCCAAATCCTTTCCCTAACTCGGTTTCAATATCAAAATAGTCTAGGTAGCGAGGAATGGCTGGGTGATCTAAGGACTTAAGAACCTCGGCTTCCCGTTCAAACAGTTTCAGATCATCCCAATTGAAATCCGGGCCGAAGAGGAGTAATTTTATGACGACCTGTTGCCCCGTGCCCTGATCTTGGGCTAAATAGGTGCGTCGCCCCGTTTGCTTTCCCAAAAGGGTGGTCAGCCGGTAGCGATCGCCGAGAACCTGATCCACCAAAGCATCCATAAGATTTGCTAGATTCCTTTTTGATGGGAGTAAGGGGTATTACTGATGGATGATAGGCCAACAAACTAAGGACTAGCAAAATACTCGTTTATCCGCGTTAGGAGACGATCATTTTCGGCAGGTGTGCCAACACTGAGTCGAATCCCATCGGCGATCGCCCGCACCAGGGTACCTTGGTGTTGCAGGGTATCCCGTAGGGCCGTTGCCTTCTCCGGTTCCCCTAGGCGCAGAAACAAAAAATTACCCACACTGGGCCAAACCCGCACCTGGGGTATGCTTTTTAGGGACTGGTAGAGGCGATCGCGCTCGGCCAACACCTGGGGAATATCCCCTAAAAGGGCTTGGCGATGGTCTAGGGCAAACTGGGCGGCCACCTGGGAATAGGCCGATAAATTATAGGGCAACCGTAACTTTTCCAGAATGGCGATCAGTTCTGGCTGGGCAAGGCCATAGCCGACTCGATGGGCCGCCAAGCGAAGGGCCTTAGAAAATGTCCGTAGAATCAACCAATTGGGATGATCCGCCAGTCGAGCAACCAAGGACTGACCACAAAACTCAAAGTAGGCCTCATCAATAACCACTAAGATATGGGCTGGTAGGGTTTCTAGCCAGGCAACCTCTGCGGCAGTTAAGGCATTGCCCGTGGGGGAATTGGGCTGAAGCATAAAAACAACCCGCACCGATCCCTGCTCAATGATTCCTTGGGCCGCCTTTAGGTCAACAGCAAAGGCATCTTCATCCCGGCCCACCCGTTCCACCGGAATGCCAAGGGACTGGGCAAGAATCGCATACATCGAAAACGTTGGTTCCGCCACTAAAATTGACCCCTGACCATTCACACAGGTGGCCAGCAAAATGGAACGGATCAGTTCATCGGAGCCACTACCCACGGAAATAGATGCGGTGGTGAGGGACTGATGGGGTGGTAATTGTTCATTAACATAGGTGGCGATCGCCTGCTTCAGGTAAAACTGACCACTGTCAGGGTAGCGATTCGCCAGTACGATTTCTGTATAGATGTGGGCAAGTTTTTGTTTCAGTTCCGGTGGTAAATCTAGGGGAAACTCGTTGGTATCCAGATAGTCTACCTGTTCCGGTAAGTTATCGGTGCTTTGCTCAGGGGGCGTAGCGTAAGCCACTAATTCCTGTAATTCGGGACGAATAAACCCCAGCATAAGAACGGTAAACCCTACTCGGACGTTGAAAAACCCTCATCTATAATAACATTGTAAGAATATAAAAAAATCTCTCTTGTTTATCACCCATTGATCACCCATTGATGCTAGGGCAATTGTTCTATGGCAAGTACTGATTTCAAAGACTACTATCAAATTCTGGGGGTAGCCAAAACTGCCACAGAAAAGGAAATTCGCACTGCCTTTAAGCGTCTAGCTCGCAAATATCATCCAGACCTCAATCCTGGCGATCTCAGTGCGGAGGAGAAATTCAAAGAGATTAATGAAGCCCACGAGGTTCTATCAGACCCAGAGAAACGGCAAAAGTACGATCAATTCGGTCGCTATTGGCAGCAGGCTAGTCCCGATGCCGGAACCCCAGGTTCGGGTTTTGGCTTTGATGTCGGCGGCTTTAATGTCAGTGGCTTTGATGGCGATTTTAGCCGTTATGCCAACTTCGATGAATTTATTAACGAACTCCTAGGAAATTTTGCCGGACAAGGGGCTGCGCCGGGGGGGACGTGGGGAGCTAGTCCCTATGGCAGTTCAAGTACGGGGGTTCCTGGCAGTGATATTGAGGGCGATGTGCGTTTATCCTTTCCAGAGGCCTTCCAAGGAACGGAAAAACAGTTTCAGATTGGTACGGAAAAAGTAACGGTTCGCATCCCCGCAGGGGTAAAACCCGGTAGTCGCATTCGCCTCAAGGGTAAAGGCAATGTCAATCCCCTCGGCCAAGTTCGCGGCGATCTGTACTTAAAGGTGATCTTGGAACCCCACCCCCTTTTTCGCTTTGAGGATGAGCAACTGGTCTTTGATTTACCCCTCGCTGCCGATGAAGCGGCCCTAGGAACCCAACTGGATATCCCCACCCCCAGCGGCACAGTCAAGCTCAATATTCCCAGCGGTACAAAATCAGGGCAATTGCTGCGACTAAAGGGCAAGGGCTGGCCCCAAGCCAAAGGTGTTCAAGGGGATCTCATTGCCAAAATTCAAATTGTTCCCCCCAAACCTCTATCGGAACCGGAACGGGAACTCTACGAAAAACTGAGCCACCTACGCACAATGGATCCTCGGGCCCAGATGCCCAAGGTGTTTTAGATTCCTGAGAGTACGTTTACCCCTGGGACAATCCTTACGCCAATCCTCCTCTACCAGGTCACTCGATCCTGGATGCGCTCCATGATGCGGGGGCCAATGCCTGGAACCGCCTTCACATCGTCTATGGAGGCAAAGGGCTTCTGCTCCCGGGATTTGATAATCTCTCCGGCAATTTTGGGGCCGATTCCCGGTAAAGAAGTTAATTCTTCTAGGGACGCACTATTGAGGTTAATCACCCCCCCACTGGCGGCCGCTGGACTGGGAGAAGGGGAAGGGGTACTGGTGCGAGCGGTGGTTTGGCTCTCTTCGCGGGTGGCAATTTCACCACCACAATCCTGCAACTGTTTGGCAATCCGCTGGCGCAAGCTATCGGGAACACCTAAACGACTATTGGCATAGAGTCGCTCAAATTCTCGTTCGTAGTGGGCCGCAACCGTTGGTTGATAGATTACCAGTAAAAATTCATCATTACCGCGATTGGCTGCCGCTGACCAATTATGGGAGCCAACAATAACGGTTTGGTTATCCACTAAGCCATATTTGTGGTGGAGTTTATCGCCCCGGGCGAGTTCGGGGGTGCCCACGGTTTCAATGGGATTTTTCCAGGGGTTGTTCCCCGCTTCGTAGTAACATTTTCCTTGCCGTGCTTGGCCCGTATTGGCCAGGGCAACCCCCAGCATATCGAGGCCTTCACTAAAATCTCGATAGATAAAGCCGGGGTCAATGAGGGTGCGAATCTTTACCCCCTGATCATTTTTCGGCTCCAAGGCCTTGGAAATCTCCTGATCCGAAAAAACAAACAAGGCCATATCAATGGTTTTACGGGCTTGGGTGAGGACATGGGCAATCAAGCCATTGGTGGTATCTGCCCAGGCAATGCTGCGGGAGGCAGGGGAAAATTTGACATCGACGGTGACATCCCCGACTTGAACCCGTTGGGTGGGGCGAAAGGGTTTCTGTACGCCAAAAAGACTATCCGGCGCGCCGCCGGGGCCATCCCCCCACATAATATTGAATTCTTCAATAAATAATTTTGCCAAGTCACGGCTATCTATCACTAAAAGGGAGTTGGCATTCCCCCGCGTATCCGGTACGCCAATATCCCCATGGACATCACTAAGGGTAAAGTTGGCGGTGGTGGCAATCAACTTCTCGCCATCAATGACGACGAACTTATGGTGCATGAGCATACTGCCCTTGGAGCCATCGGCGGTGTCATCAATCCAGGGTACGTTTCCCTGCTCTAAAATTGTGATCACATCCCGCTCGGCAATCTCGCGATCGCTGGCCCGGCCATCCCCATCGGTGTCCATTAAGTTAACCCAGTCATGGTAGCGTTCCCGCATCCGTGGATCCAGGTTATCTAGCTCTGCCTGGGAATATTTAGCCCAACTTTTGGTGTAGGTGTTTTCCATTACCACCCGCACATTTAGCCCTGCTTTTTTCCGATCCACCAGGGCATGGGCCAAATTTGGCAGGCGAAATTCCTGCACTGCTACCTCTACGGCGGCTTTGGCTTGCTTGATCTCATCGATCATAATTTTTTCAAAGTCTTCACCTTGGCGGGTGTAGGGGCGATAGGGTTCGGTGAAGGTATGGGCCTGGCTATTGTTCATGTGGACATGAAGCAGGGGATGCTGGGGCAGGGGCGAGAGATTGCCCACCAGCAGGGGTTGCGATCGAAATTGGCTGAGAATGACGAGGGCAATCAGCAACCCAATCACAAATAGAATCAGGTAACGCCAATGCTTCCGCAGAAATTTAGCTAGGGTGCTGGGGGAAGTCAACATAATGTTTCTGAGACCCTATTTATTTTTCTAAGACCCATGAACAGAGAGCCCAATAGAATTGTAGGGGCGAGGGGTAAAGTTTACGTTAAGTTCGCCATTCAACCTTCAAATTAATAATTCAAGGGCCGTTAGGGTTGGATCAATCACTTTTTGCCCCCGGCCGGGAAAACGAATAGCTAGGGATAGGGCCTTACCGCTTTTGAAGACATGGGTCACTTCCCCCGCACCAAAATCAGGATGGCGAATGCGATCGCCCACGTGCCATTTTCGATCTGAGGGGATACCCACGGCGCGATTTGGATTTGCACTGGCCTTGATGGAGCTATTTTTGGCCCCAGCGGGCGATCGCCGGCCCGGGCGAGAACCCTTGGAGCTAGAACCACCCACCAACTCTGGGGGCAGTTCCCTTAAAAACTGGGAAGGAATCGTATCTTCACTGTTTCCATAGAGGCGACGGGTCTGGGCTTGGCAAAGGTAGAGTTTTTCCTGGGCACGGGTAATACCCACATAGCAAAGGCGGCGTTCCTCCTCTAGGGCAAGGGGATCCTGAATAGAGCGAAAGTTGGGAAAAAGACCTTGCTCCAGCCCCACTAGAAACACCACCGGAAATTCTAGGCCCTTGGAGGAATGGAGCGTCATTAAAGATACCGCCGAGGTTCCCTCTTCTAAGTTGTCTAGGTCGGAGGCAAGGGCCGCATTCTCCAAAAAACTGCCTAGGGTACTGTCTTCGTGCTCTTCGTCAAATTGTTGGGCGGCATTCACCAATTCCTGGAGGTTTTGCAGGCGATCAATGGCTTCATCGGTACCTTTATTTTCTAAATCCCGACGGTAGCCACTTTGCTCCAAAAGGGCTTTGGTCATTTCTGCGGCGGAGTAATGGTTCAGTTGTCCCTGTAGGTCTTGGATTATCTGCACAAATTTCAAGATTGATCGCCCCGATCGCCCCCCTAGGGTTTGGACGGAGGTTTCATCACAGAGGAGATCCCAAAGGGGACAGTTGAGTTGGCTGGCGGCATCACTGAGTCGCTCTAGGGTAGTTTTACCAATTCCTCGACGGGGCGTATTGATTACCCGGCGTAGACTCACACTATCCCTGGGATTGATTAACAGCCGCAAATAAGCCAGGGTATCCTTAATTTCCTTGCGATCGTAAAACTTCAGGCCCCCCACCACAATGTAGGGAATATTTGCCCGCACTAGACTTTCTTCAAAGGGGCGGGATTGGGCATTGGTGCGATAGAGGATAGCAAACTGACCCCAATTGGCTTCTAGATTTTGCCCCCCTAATCCGCGGATCTGTTGCACCACAAAGTCCGCTTCTTCCACTTCCGTATTGGCACTGTGGCAGGAAATGGGTAGGCCCGCAGGACGGGTTGGCCGCAACACCTTATCAATTCGCTCGGTGTTTAACTGAATCAATGAATTCGCCGCTTCCAAAATATTGGCAACGGAGCGATAATTTTCCTCCAACTTGATCATGGTGCGGGTATCGTCATCGGGCAGCCCATCGCCAAAATCATTTTGGAAATTCATCAAAATTGTAAAATCAGCACAGCGGAAGGAATAAATCGATTGATCCACATCCCCCACCACAAATACCGATCGCCCCTGCCATTGATCAAAGTCTCGACAGTCAGCTCCATTGGTGGTCAAGAGGCGAATCAGATCATACTGGGTGCGGTTGGTATCCTGGTATTCATCCACGAGAATATGATGAAACTTTTGATGCCAGTAGGCTAAAACCTGATCATTTTGCTGAAACAGTTTGACTAACACTAAAATCAAGTCATCAAAATCCAGGGCATTATTGGCCGCTAGGGCAGCTTGGTACTGGCGGTACACTTCGGCAAGAATTCGCCCCTGGTACCCCGGTTGCTCTTCCTCCACTTGCCGGGGACTTAACCCCTGGTTTTTGGCATTACTGATTTTGTAGCGCATGGATCGGGGCGGGTACTTGCGATCGTCCAGTTTCAGTTGCACCGTCACGATTTCCTTAATCAGGCTTTGGACATCGGACTCATCAAAAATCGTAAAATTATTTTGCCAACGATGGCCGCTGGGGTCTTGGTACTTCTCAATTTCAAGGCGGAGTATACGGGCGCAAAGACTGTGAAAGGTGCCCACCCACAACGGCTTCGTATAGGTTTTATAGACCTGCGATCGCAGCCGCTTTTGCTCAAGGGGCGAAAGATCCCCAAAGGAACGCTGCTTTTTTTCCTGGGCCATTTGTTCCGCAAAGACCCGTTCAATCCGCTCCTTCATTTCCCGGGCCGCTTTATTGGTGAACGTCACCGCCAAAATATTTTCCGGGGCAACCCGATGGGTTTGAATCAGATGGGCAATGCGATAGGTGAGGGTGCGGGTTTTACCGGAGCCAGCCCCGGCTACCACCAACATCGGCCCACAAAAATGTTGAACGGCCTGTTGTTGGCAGTCATTTAAGCCCGTAAAAATTTCAAGTCCCATGGTCTACCACCTGTCCTAATCCATATCAGTATCGCTGTATGCTTCCAATTGATCAAAGGGCAGATTTTCCCAACCCGCACCTCGGCGAATAATTACCCCCGGATCAATCCCCAAATCTAAAATACTGGAGACCTTTTGCCCAGGGGGTTCGCCCGTATCCACAATTAAGTCCACCCGTTTCTCAAACTGATCAAAGAGTTCTGCGGTACCCACATAGTAGTCGCGATCGCCCGGGAGTCGAGCCGATGTGGAAATAATTGGATTCCCTAAGGCATCCAGGAGAGCCTGACAAAGGGGATGATCGGGCACACGAATCCCCGTGGTTTTTCGCTTCGGATTTTGGACTAATCGAGGCACTAATTTAGTGGCGGGCAATAAAAACGTATAGGGCCCGGGAATGAGCCGCCGCATTAATCGATAGGCGGAGTCACTGACATAGGCATACTGGGCAATATTTGAAAGGGAGGAGCAAAGAAAGGTAAGGGGCTTTTCATTGGAGAGTTGCTTCAATTGCCGTACTCGCTCAACGGCTCCCTTATGGTTGAGATCGCAGCCAATGGCATAGACCGTATCCGTGGGATAAAGCATAATTGCCCCAGCCTGGAGCGCTTGACGAATTTGGTCAACAATTCGAGTTTGGGGAGTCGTGGGGTGGAGGGTCAGTAAATTAGCCATAATCATCCTAGGCTTCTTTCTAACCTTAGCGGATTCTAACCTTAACGGATTGTTGTCGAGGTCATCCGTTTGTTGATCCCCTAATTCGGTACAATTAAGTTAATATCCTTAGCAAAAGGTGTGATTTTATTTATTTAAGGTCAGGTGTTCTCATGATGCTTCCCCAGGAAATAATTGGACAAAAAGTTTGGCTTGAGGTCGAGCGGGATGATCCCTACGGCCCTAGAGAGCCAGTCAAGGTGCAAGCAGAAATTAGTCAGCCCACATCCCCACCATGGTTTTATGCCCGTTTTGAAAATGCACCGCGTTGGCTACGGCAAGCCGGGCAGTGGTTAACCCACCATGAAGCAGAAATGGCCGTTCTCCTACATCCAGTTCTAGAGGATCTAGACTATGACGAGGGCGACGACCTAGATGATCTGTATGAAGACGAAGTTAACTCCCGGTAGTGTATACGCCCAGAAGTTTTTATCGTCGTCAAATAATGACCTTTTAGCTTTTGACGTTTAATTTTTTCTAGACCACTTATCCTTATTTGGCAAGAGCTTCGCTCGGCATGCCTACTGCCACAGAAATGCTGGCTTTTTCAAGTTGCCGTTTGAACTGGGGCAGAATACGGCCACATTGACTGACAAACCCATTGAGCCAGTCCTGCATTTGTTGAATCTGCTCAAGGCTTAGGAAAATTTCTTTGCTGGAACGGGGATTCTGGCAGATAATTTCACCGGAACCCGTTACTTCAAAATCCGCAAACCAACTGCTGTGGGGCCGGGTGCAACGCCAGTAGTTAGCAATAATTAATTCACCTAGATACTTTTTCGCCAGTTGACTGACCTGGTTATATTGTTCCAGTACGTCCGCTAGGGAGATCAAGTGGGAGGATGATCCCGAATTGTCTAGGGGGCCACTCATATCTTGGAGGGGTAAGGTGGGATCCTGGAGGTCGCCAAAACCCATGGAGAGACCCATCAGGGCAAAGAGCTTGGCCTCTAGGTTGGCGATGTAGCTGTTGTAGGTTTGACCATTGCGACTGAGGGCTTGGTGCATCCGCACAATCAGGTCTAATTCGGTCAACTTAGTGGTGGCTAGGGATTCCAGCTTGATCAACTGATCGAGGAAGATTTTGTCGTCTCCTTCGGTAGATGCATCCACGGGCAACAGTCCCAGTTCTTGGGCCCGCTCGGAAAGGAGGCGGCGGATGTAATAGCGAGTCATGGGAGAAAGTTGCATGGGAGTACCTCGGAGCTAGGGAAACAGATGAGTTAGGCTTTATTAAGTTTTGTAACCTGTTTCTATATATATCATAAGTCGGGGATCAGTGGGCTGATACTGTCAAATATACGGAAAGTCGTGGATTTAAAATCGAAAATAATTGTTAAAAATCACTGATTTCTCCGTAGAATTACGGATACCCCTAGTGAAATTATACATTTTGTCCCCTAGGAGCGTCCTTGGCGCAGGTTCATCCGGCGAATCATCCAATAGCTAATAGATAGGGCCAAAACTGCAAAGGCTAGTCCTAGAAGTTTTTGGGCGATTTGATCCTGATTGATATCGAGGATAATGATTTTGCGGGCGATCGCAATCAGGGATGTGACAATCACCAGTTCAACAATCTGGGATGACACATGGGTTTTTAGGTAGGCGGTAATATTTTCCAGGATTTCTAGGGCAACGAGAACATTAAGGAATAGGCCAAAAATCTTAACAATACTGGTGGTGAATTGGCCATAGGGGGGAATAAAGAGTTCCTGGGTAAGGAATCGCCCCAAATCTACAATGGCAAATAAAACAACCAACAGCATCCCCACCGCTAGGGCGCGAATAGCGATCCCCTCAATTTGTTTGATTGCCCGAAGAAACTTTTCGTCACTATAAAAGAGGGCCATGAATTCACTGACAAGGGTCGCTAAACGATTCGCCCGGCGATTCATAGTCTAGGGTTGCCTCAGGGGCGTGGGGTCAAGGGATCGACTCTCCCAAGGGTTCAGCTGTAGAACCTGGGTATCTAAGCCTGCGATTTGAAGCTGTTCCTGAAATTGATCCAGATCGCCATCAGCTTGAAAGAGGCGGGTGAGCCATCCCGAAAATTCTAGTTCCCCGGCTCCGGCAGTGGGGATCATATAGGTGGGGGTCAGACGTTGGGCCAGGTTGAGGGCTGCGACTCCTCCTTGAATAATGGCCCCTAGCAAGGGCAGGGTAATACTCACGAGGGGGGTAATCACCACATCTACAGTTGTTGGGGACTGTAATTGGGGATCGTGGTAGCCATGGGGTTCGTAATAGAGGGTTGTTTTAGAGGTTAATCCTTGGAGCAGGTAGCCATTTTCGTAGCGATTGGGGCCCACGGGGGAACCCAGGGTGGCTTGGATGTTGATATTGTTCCAGGTGTGATTCTCGCCAGGCTTTAGGGCAGTAACTTGGCTAAATCCTAGGGATCGGGCAATATCGGCGGCAGCAACGGAACCAATAACGGGAATTTGGCGATCGCACTGACTGAGGGTGGGGGGGTGGGTGTGGTCTGGTAATCCCTGGGAGAGCAAAATCAGATCGATATTTTCAGGTATGGGACGATCGTAGGGGCGTTGGGCCTTAAAAAACCAGGGAGTCTGACCAAACATTAGGGGGCCTACTAACCAGGGATCCACCAAAATGCGGGTACCGTCGATCTGCCAAAGCCAAGAGTTACTGTCTAACCAGGTTAAGTCCATGGTGTATCCCAGTTCAAGAATATTGACGTTAGCATTAGCATTGTAATATCCCGATCAACCCATTTTTGCCCTTGGGTCAGAAGCAGGTCTGCTTGCTCGCTTGTGGGGTTGGGTCTAAAGCGGTAAGCTTTTTCCATGCCACGTATCTTAACGCAGATATTGCCAAGCCATTTTCAAGCACGGGGTTTGAGACCCAGGAGTTAGGAGTTTTCGATGAGTACGGTTTACACTCGTCCCCTTGCCCGTTTAATTGAACATCTCCAACGGTTGCCGGGTATTGGCCCCAAAACGGCTCAACGTCTAGCTCTGCATCTCTTAAAGCGACCGGAAGCAGAAATTCAGGCCCTTGCCCAAGCCCTTGTGGATGCCAAACAGCAAGTGGGGGTCTGCTCGGTTTGCTTCCATCTGTCCGCTGACCCCACCTGTGATATTTGTAGGGCACCCCAGCGGGATGATTCAACCCTCTGTGTTGTTGCCGATTCCCGAGATGTGATTGCCATTGAAAAAACCCGGGAATACCGTGGTAAGTACCATGTTCTTGGCGGATTGATCTCACCGATGGAAGGCATTACCCCCGATCACCTCCATCTCCATCCCCTGATTCAACGGGCTAGTCAACCCCAAATTACGGAAATTATTTTAGCGATCAATCCCAGTATTGAAGGGGAAACGACGACCCTCTACGTGGGTCAACTACTCAAACCCTTTGCTAAGGTGACTCGCATTGCCTTTGGTCTACCCGTGGGCGGTGATTTGGAGTATGCCGATGAAATTACCCTGGCGCGCGCCCTAGAGGGACGACGGGAACTGGATTGGCGTTAATCACCTGAATGGTTAGTGATGGGAGCCACTTGCTTGCATTTTTTTGATTAAGTTCACGACTTGGATCACGGTGCGCTTGAGGGCATCTAACTCCGTGTGCAACTGCTTATTTTGGGCTTCTAGGGCGGCAATCTTGGCTCTATCAGCTCCCGAACCCCCACTTCCTTGGGCCTGTAGTTGCTCTACGGTGGCCTTTAACTGGGCAAAGGCGGCGGGATCAACCCCACCACTGGCTGCGGGGGCGGCATTTATTTGATCCTGAAGTTGACTGACAACGGTCTTGAGGGCCAGCAACTCAGAATGATCGACTGCACCAGCAGCGGGTTGGGGTGTTGGTTCAGGTGCGGGTAGGGGGGCAAGGCGCGCTTTAGAAAAGGCTCGTTTAATGGCCTCTTCCAGATCCGCCTTTTCAAAGGGCTTCTCAATAAATTCAAACAGTTCAAAGGGTTCCCGGAGTTTTTCGGTGACTTCTTCCCGCCGACCAGACATAATCACGAGGGGAACACGCCCTAGAAGTTGTCGCTTTTCCAGTTCTTGGACGATTTCCCAACCACTTACCTTAGGCAAAATAAAATCCAGCATGATTAGGGTGGGAGTGGATTCGGTAATTCTATCGAGACCTTCGCGGCCATCCTTTGCTTCGACGATTTCATAATCGCCCTCAGGAATCATGTCCCGTACCCGCATCCGAATGACTTTACTATCATCGATAACAACTATTTTCTTTTGCACGGAAACACCCCATTCTGATTATGAATAGAGACATAACTGACGCTATTGACGCTACCGACCCTACCGATGCTTAAATAGTTTCCTAGAACTGGGGCGATCGCCACGGAAATCAGTCCAAAGAAATCCTCAGGGAAACGTAATAGCCAGGTCAGAACTCGCTGAATCAAAATAACCACTCTTTTTTGATCATTGATCATGGAGGATGTCTGACGTATTCATAACACGTTATCATAAAAAGAAAAAATAATCTCTCTAATAATTAAATCCTCTTAATTATTCCTCGTAACTTAATTTAGCCCGTTTCTATTTTTTATACTACTCCTAATACTGCTGTCGACTCGTTGATGTTAAGGGGACTATCAAAGCTTGAGTCAACCCACCATTGAACGACTACCGCCGTGGTTACATCAGCCCCTAGGCAAGGCCACTGAGATTTCTACGGTACAGCGACTCCTACGCCAATACCAAATCCACACCATCTGTGAAGAGGGCCGTTGCCCCAATCGAGGGGAGTGCTATGGCCAGAAAACAGCCACGTTTCTACTGATGGGCCCGGTATGTACCCGCTCCTGTGCCTTTTGCCAAGTGGAGAAGGGACAGGCTCCCCACGGAATTGATCCCCAGGAGTCAGAAAAAATTACCGCTGCTGTCCAGGCCCTTGGCCTCCGCTATGTGGTGTTAACGGCCGTTGCTCGGGATGATTTGCCCGATCAGGGGGCCGGACAATTTGTGGCTACGATGAATGCTCTGCATCGCCTTGATCCGACCCTAGGCATTGAGGTACTAACCCCTGATTTTCGGATGGATAAAAACGGCCGCGGTTTAAGTCAACGGGATTGTGTAGCAATGATTGTGGCGGCGGGGCCAGCCTGCTATAACCACAATCTAGAAACCGTTGCCCGACTCCAAGGGGTGGTGCGGCGGGGAGCAACCTATGGGTCATCGTTACAGGTTTTAGCTCTGGCGAAGAAAATAAATGCTGCGATTCCCACTAAATCCGGTTTGATGTTGGGGTTGGGGGAGACGGAGACGGAGATCATTCAAGCCTTGGCGGATTTACGCTCCGTGGGCTGCGATCGCCTGACATTGGGACAATACCTGCGGCCATCCCTAGCCCATTTACCCGTACAAAAATATTGGCATCCCGATGAATTTGTTCGCCTGGGGAACATTGCCAAAGAAATGGGGTTTGAACGGGTGAGATCGGGGCCCCTAGTGCGGAGTTCCTACCATGCCCATGACGAGAATTAGGGTACGTTTGTGGGGCTATCCTTCTTGCCCTGATAGGATAGGTAAGGGGTTTCTCGGTAAATTTTCATACTTTTTCTGCAATATTTTCTAGAGGTGATGATCCTTTGACCGTTCGTGTCCGCATTGCTCCAAGTCCAACGGGTAACTTACATATTGGTACCGCCCGCACAGCCGTTTTTAATTGGCTGTATGGACGACATCATCAAGGAACGTTTATCCTCCGCATTGAAGATACGGATCAGGAGCGATCGCGATCAGACTATACCGAAAATATTATCTCTGGACTAAAGTGGCTTGGATTAGATTGGGATGAGGGCCCCTTCTTTCAAACCCAACGTCTAGAGCATTACGAAGCAGCAGTGCAAACCCTCCTAGATGCTGGTTTAGCCTACTATTGCTACTGCACTCCCGCAGAACTCGATGACCTGCGGGCCCGCCAAAAAGCCAAGGGTCAGGCCCCCCGCTACGACAACCGCCACCGCAATTTAACCCCAGAGCAGCAGTCCGCCTTTGATGCGGAGGGTCGGGAGCCGGTGATCCGGTTCAAAATCGAAGACGATCGGCAAATTCAATGGACAGATCTCGTGCGGGGAACCGTGACCTGGAAAGGGGCTGACCTAGGTGGAGACATGGTAATTAGTCGGGCTGCGCCTCGGGGAACCATTGGCATTCCACTATATAACTTAGTTGTGGTCGTGGATGACATTGCCATGGGCATTACCGATGTCATTCGGGGTGAGGATCACATTGGCAATACACCGAAACAAATTTTGCTCTATGAGGCCCTAGGGGCACCCCTTCCCAATTTCGGCCATACGCCCCTGATTTTGAATACGAGTGGTCAAAAACTTTCCAAACGGGATGGGGTTACATCCATTTCCGATTTTCAGGAGATGGGCTATTTAGCAGAGGCTCTGACTAACTATATGACCCTATTGGGATGGTCTCCCCCGGAGGAGCTATCGGAAATCTTTAACCTGTCCGCAGCGGCAGCAGTATTTTCCTTTGATCGGGTCAATAAGGCAGGAGCCAAGTTTGACTGGGATAAATTGAATTGGTTAAATAGCCAGTATCTTCACCAGATGCCCCTACCCCAATTGCTTGATCATCTCATCCGGGTTTGGCAGGGTGCAGGCTATGATTTTGACCCAACGGGCGATCGCCCCTGGCTAGAATCCTTAACGGCCCTCCTGCAACCCAGTTTAGTCAAATTGACCGATGCCATTGCCCAGGGACGGTTATTTTTTAATGAGCCACCGTCCATGGATGGGGAGGCGATCTCCCAGTTGAATCAATCGGGCAGTGATGAGGTCTTGACCCAACTTCTCCACGGACGGCAGTCCGAGGGACAATTGACCCCAGAGACGGCAAAGAGTCTAATTAATCACGCCACCAAAGCAGTGGGTGTCAAAAAAGGCTTAACCATGAGAACCCTGCGGGCCGCCCTGACGGGAGCCATCCACGGCCCAGATTTAATCGAAACCTGGCTGATCCTGCATCAACGACGGTGGGATATACCGCGACTGGAGCGGGCAATCAGCCTTTACAGCAATAGTAATTGATTATATAAAATTAAATTTCCACAACCCCACCCGCCGCCTGTAGGCGGGCCCGGGCGCGGCGATAGGCTTGGGATGCTTGGATTTGGGCTTGCTTTGAATCACCCTGCTCCGCTTGGGCAAGTTTTGCTTGGGCCTCACTAAAGGCCGCTTTGGCCTCTTCTCGATCAATGAGATCGCCCCGCTCCGCCCCGTTCACTAATACGGTGACTTCATTATTCTCAACTTCAGCAAATCCCCCCATCAGGGCGATCGCTACCCAATTTCGGTCTTCCCGTACCCGCATCACCCCTGTTTCTAGGGCCGTGATCAAGGGAGCATGATTAGACAAAACGCCCAACTGTCCCGTGGTACTGGGCAAAATAACTTCTTCGGCGGGGGAATCCCAAACCGTTTTATCCGGGGCAATGACCCGCACAGCCATAACCATAACAACCTCCCAAATTTCGATAAAGAACCCAAGGGTGGGTTTCCCCACCCGACAAACCGAGTTAACGCTGGCCCCTAGGCCTTGAGTTTCTCGGCCTTGGCCTTGGCTTCTTCAATATTGCCTACCAAATAGAAGGCTTGCTCCGGCAGATCATCCAATTCTCCATTGAGAATCATTTGGAAGCCCTTAATCGTATCGGCTAAGGTGACATATTTACCCGGTGAGCCGGTAAAGACCTCTGCCACAAAGAAGGGTTGGGAGAGGAAGCGTTCAACCTTACGGGCCCGCGCCACGACCAGGCGATCGTCTTCTGAAAGCTCATCTAGTCCAAGAATGGCAATAATATCTTGCAATTCCTTATAGCGTTGTAGGGTGGATTGAACCGCCCGCGCCGTTTGGTAATGCTCATCACTGACAATGCCCGGTTGCAGCATCGTCGAACTGGAATCGAGGGGATCCACCGCTGGATAAATGCCCTTCGCCGCCAACCCACGGGAGAGTACGGTTGTCCCATCTAAGTGGGCAAACGTGGTAGCAGGGGCCGGGTCAGTCAAGTCATCCGCAGGCACATACACCGCCTGAATCGATGTAATTGACCCCTCAGTCGTCGAGGTGATCCGCTCTTGCAACGCCCCCATATCCGTCCCTAGGGTGGGCTGATACCCCACTGCCGAGGGCATCCGTCCCAAGAGAGCCGATACTTCTGAGCCAGCTTGGACAAACCGGAAGATATTATCCACGAACAGCAGCACATCCTGCTTATTAATATCACGGAAGTACTCTGCCATGGTCAAGGCTGACAGACCAACCCGCATCCGTGCCCCAGGAGGTTCGTTCATCTGGCCATAGACAAGGGCGATCTTAGATTTTTCGGGGTCATCCTTGTTGATCACATTGGATTCAATCATTTCGTTGTAGAGGTCATTGCCTTCCCGGGTGCGTTCGCCCACACCACCAAAGACAGACACCCCACCGTGTTGAGTGGCAATATTATTGATCAATTCCATCATGATCACCGTTTTGCCCACACCTGCCCCACCAAAGAGGCCGATCTTACCGCCCCGACGATAGGGGGTGAGGAGGTCAATCACCTTAATGCCCGTTTCAAAGACTGAGGGCTTGGTTTCGAGTTCGGTAAAGGCGGGAGCCGCACGGTGAATCGGTAGAGAATCACTGGTATTGACGGGCCCTTTTTCGTCTACGGGTTCACCAAGAACGTTAAATATCCGCCCTAGGGTTGCCGTGCCGACGGGAACAGAGATGGCCGCCCCCGTATCAATTACTTCCATTCCACGCACTAGGCCATCGGTGCTGCTCATGGCAACGGCCCGGACGCGGTTATCGCCCAAAAGCTGTTGAACTTCGCAGGTAACGCGGACATCTAGCCCGGATTCACTTTTGCCTTCAATCCGCAGGGCATTATAGATCTGCGGTAGTTTTCCACCCGGAAATTCAATATCGACCACAGGGCCGATGACCTGGGTAATCATACCAACATTGGTTCGTTCTGCTGTTGTGACCATCGACTATGCCTTACCGTCTTGGTTATGTCTGGAGAGAAGTTTTAAGAGCCATGCTTACAAAAGCACCACTTTTTTCAAGTTACCACTAATGGGACAGGGGAAGTTCAGCCCTTAGCTCACCAATTCTATTTCGTCTTCAAAAAACCAGGTACTAGATTGATCATCAAAGGTGACGACTAAACCGATCGCACTGCCATCGGTCATTTTGTAGCCCTTGATTTCTCCGACTTTCCCTAGTTTTTTGATCACATCCTGGGCGACGCGATCGCGAATCCGGCAGACGCGCACTTTTTGCCCCACGTCCATAGCTACTCCCAAAACTCGTTAATCCTTGGTCATCCTACCAGGAAATTGCCGCTCAATTTACACCTTGTTGATTTAACTGCTAAATTTTTGGTCTAGGAGCTAAAGTCGCGCCGTTTTTGTAGGAAGGGAAGGGCGATGAGCATCACTAGAATCAGGATGCCTTGATTGCGCCAGTGCCGCTGAACATTGACATTAAACATATAACCCTGATCTTTGTTAAAGCGACTAATGGTGCCTTCCGCCTCGTTGATGGCCCGACTCCGTTGCCGATTCCACTCTAGGTAGGTGTCTTGCCAGGTCTCCATATCCGCTTGATATTGCTCGACCCGTGCTTGGTAGTCTTCCAGTTCAAAGGGATCCTCCGGCGGATCCCCTGGAGATGTGGGTTTGACTGGCTCCGGCTCATTGACTGCGGGATCGTACTTCGCCTGAATTCCTGGAAAGTTGCAGGTTTCAAAGAGTCCTGGGCCGTAGCAGAGGCACTCTTGTCGCTGTTGTTCTTCGCTGAGGGCATCCCGTTGTTCGGCGGTCAGAGTTTGCCAGCAGGGATCTCGGGCAACATCTTGGCCCAGTCCGGTGAGGGTGACCATGGATTCAAAGGGCCATTTAATCACGGTCATGTGGTTAATGATTTTGCCGGGTAAACCCAAGGAGTCCACGGGTTGAATGCCACCACTGAAAATAATTTGGGGGACGAGACACATCAAAATAAGTAGGGGAACAATGTTTTGACTGGGGGCAAAGGCAGAGACCACTAACCCCATGATCATCCCGCCAAAAATGGCCAGGGCAAGGGTGATGTACATCTCAAAGGTGATTGACCAATCCCCGGGAATATTCACCGCTAGTTTGGTGACGAGTAGGTAGGTGGCCCCTTGATACAGGGACAGCATCAGGGCGATCGCCACCTTGGAGGAGATATAGGGCAATATCTGTAGGCCAATCATCCGTTCCCGGCGATAGATTTCCACCTCCTTGACCAAATCCCGCATTGTTGTCATTGCGCCGATCATCACCGCAATCAGAGTCGTGACAAAAATCATCGTTAAGGCCTGGCCCGCATTACCAGTCAACGGGTCAAACACATCCCGTTTCCAGGAGACGAAACTCAACATTCCCAGCAACGGGGCGATCAGCAGAGTCAGGAGTAAGTTACTGCGATCCTGGGCGAGAATGGCAATATTTCGCTGAGTAAGAATAATAAATTGCTGCCAGGCGGAAATGCGGGCTTTCCGTTCATCGGGTTTGGGCCGCGATCGCTGGCGGCGGGTGTTTTCTTCTGGGGGACGGCTACTGAGTACCCGTTGTCGGCCAATCACATATTCTTGGTACAACTGGGATTGCCGATAGGCCTGCTCTAGGTCGTGGGGGCTGGGGGCATTGGGGTTTTTCTCTTTGTCCAGGGCGCGGTAAATTCCCGAAAAATCATCTAGTTTAATGCCCCGGAATTGGGTAGCAAAGGTATGACGAAAATAGTCCAGCATTTGCTCTGGCGGGCCAAAATAGGCTAATCGCCCGCCCTCGGCCATGTAAATCACCAGATTACATTCACGAATGTTTTGGGTAGCATGGGTAATGATCAAGATGGTACGGCCCTGATCGGCTAATTGCCGCAGCAGGTACATCATGTCTGCCTCTGTGCCAGGGTCTAAACCGGAGGTGGCTTCATCTAGGAAAAACAGACTCGGCTGGGTCAGGAGTTCCGCACCAATACAGACCCGTCGTTGCTGGCCACCGCTCAAACGGGAAATGGGTATGTCGCGGCGATGGGAAAGGCCCAATTCACTTAACACTGCTTTGACCCGTTCTTGCCGTTCTTTGCCTGTGGTATCTGGGGGCATTCGCAGCAGGGCGGCGTATTCTAGGGCTTGGCTAATGGTGAGTTCTTCGTGGATGATATTTTTCTGGGGAACATAGCCCAGTTGGGTTTGAAAGGCTTGGTAGTTACGATAAAAATTCGTTCCATTCACTAAGACCGAACCACTGGTGGCGGGCCGTAAGCCATTCAGGGTATCCAAGAGGGTTGATTTACCACTGCCACTGGGGCCCAAAATCGCCACAAATTCCTGGGGCAAAATTGACAAAGAAACATCATGGAGAATGCAAGTTCCTTTACCCACTACTTTGCTGAGGTTGAGGGCATCTAGGCGCAGATTTCCTGATTCAGCGTACTGGGTGAGGGTTTCGTCAATATTTAGAACTAGGCGATCGCAACCGACCCGAATGCTGTCTCCCACCCGCAGGAGGGTGGCATCAATCACTTCCTTGCCGTTAACAAAGGTGCCGTTACTAGAGCCGAGGTCAATGAGAATAAACTCTCCGTCCCGGCGGTTAATCTGGGCATGGGCCCGGGATACGGTGGGATGTTCAATTACTAGGTCATTATTGGGATCTCGACCAATGGTGAGGGTGACTCGCCCAATCAGGGAAATGGTATTGACGGGAACAGAGAAATCGCTGGATTCAGGCTCGGGAATGCCTAAAATTGTTTCGGTGCTGACATTACCAACTTGGGTACCGGGCACCATGCGGACGGGCTGACGTTGGTTCTGAATACTTTCTGGATATTCAAATCCGAGAAATGTCAAGCTAATTTGGTCTGACAAGTCGTAGCGATCGCCAATTTGTAATTCCCTAGCTTCCGCCATCTCAGGATGGGCTAAGTCAACCAACGTCAGGCGATCGCCCTGATCCATGATCCGTAAATGACACAGGGCAATATCCGGTTCATCGAGAACAATGTCACAGGCTGTATTGCTGCCTAAAAGGGATGTGGTGTCCAGGAGTCCCCAGTCTTGATACCACGTCGAAGTGCGGACTTGAATCACCGGCAGGCGATCGCCCCGGAGAACCAGATTCGTTTCGCCGGAACTAGTCCATTCCAGCCGAAACCGGAGAGCCGAGTCCCCTAAACTAAGGAGGTCTCCATCTTCCAAAGGCGTAGGAATATTGGCCGCTAGCTTTTGGTTATTGAGGCGAGTACCATTGTTACTACCCAAGTCAGTGATGCAGTAATGACTCTGAATCCACTCAATGCGGGCGTGGTAACGGGATACAGAAACATCATTGAGGACGAGGGTATTATCCGATGCCCGACCAATACGAATTTCTGTACCATTCAGGCTGAGGCCCTGGGGCCCCATTTGCTTAACCAGTTCTAACCAAGCTGGCCGACTCATAAGACATTTTGCTTCTAGATGATGGCCGTCAGTGTAGCGGATTACGGGGGCATTACGAAATGTATACTGCGGCTAGGTGCAAGGGAGATCATTTACCCCGATTTTTTCCCATAGCCATCTTTTCCAATCAAACCTAAGAGGGATAACTCCTGCCCCAGCCCGTAATGGCTTGAATTCGAGAGCGAGTGCGATGCCATGTTTGACGCATCCAGTTGGGAGCCTTCGGGGGCGTTGCTTGGACTGGAAAATCGATGGGTTCAGCGACAAAGGTCGAGGAGAGGGAAAAGTTAGAAGAGAGGGAAGAGGATACCGATGGGGATCGCGGCACTAATCCCAAATTAGCCCCCGTTGGTCGCAGCGATCGCTGGCTACTTAAAGCAGAACCTAGGGCTTGGCGACCCATGGTCATAGCAAAATTACCAATGCCTGAGGGAATTAAACGGGCAAAGGCACAATGGGTATCCTGGGGATAGTTCTTCACATCTCCATGGACGACCAAGGTAGAGGAGTCCCCACCATCAAGGGCCGTGGCATCGGTCACACCCCGGTCAAGAAGAAACTGTTGTAACTGGGCAAAGGACACCCCTGGGGAACCATTGTTACCCCGACCATCCGCCACCAGAAAAACATACTCGTTCTGCCGCCGCCCCACAATCGTTTTTGGATGATTATCTGCATCCGCGTGTTGGGGTTGGCCATTCAGGATGAGATGACGCTGACCCGCAATCACATGGTGGGGAGCCGAAGGCAATTCACCTTGGTAAAATTCCATGCCCCCTTGGGCGGGAAAGTTCACAATCGCCCCAAAATCTTGGCGATGGGGCCGCACCTGTTGACCATTGACAAAATATGCTCCTTCAACCATTGAGGGAATGGTTCCCTGGCCCGTGAGGCAGGTTTGGCGGAGATCTGCATAGGGAATACGAATATCCAAGGTTCCTCTGATCCACCGCTGGTAGTCATTAAAGCCATTCACTTGTCCCGGTTGAATCCATTGATAGAAGTTGGTATTAATTGCTGCCAGGGTATTATTCCGCCGGGCAAAGGATTCCGTTGTTTCTAAATAGGTATCGGTGCCACTGCTATTGGGCGAAGTCATGACAACATTCACCTGATCCATTTGGGCTGCAACGAAGTATACAGCGGTTCCTTGAATGGAATGCTGGGAATAATGGACACCGGGGGCAATTTGACTGGCAAGGACAACTTGAGTAGCAACTAATGTAGCTAACATGGTTTGTTCCCTAAAGATTCTTGACCATTTTGACGATAGGTGAGGGTAAACAGTTTCCAATTTCCCCATGATCAACATAATCAATTCTAGACCTTAGAAAATATTTGGGGGGCGAGTAGGTTTGTCTAGTAGCAGTTGTGGCGGTAGTGGGTCGGGGGCAGTTAGCAAGGTTAATACAAGATTAAATATCAGCAATTTAATATCAGCAATCCAAACCATGTAAATTAATTAATGGGTGAAATTAAATAGCCACAGCGATGTTCCCCATCCACCATCCAGTGGGTTCGCTTCACCTGGCAATGTTCTAAGGCAATGGCAAACATTTCAAGTTCATGCTCACAGATTGTCGGAAAGGTTTGGGCTACGCTGGAAATGGCACAGTTATATTCTGTAAATAGGTAAGCATTTGGGTTCTCGGCATCGGTGACGGGATAGTATTCTGCCATGTAACCTTCGGCGTAGCGTAGTTTCACCAGTTGGGCAAGGCGATCGCCCAGGGGGCCATTGCCCAGTTGCTTACGATAATCTAGGGCCTTTTGTTGCCATGCCTTTTGGAGAATATCCTGCATCTGCTCTGGGCTAACGGTGGCGGCCACCGCTCCCAGTAATTCTACCGCAAAGCCATTGGGGGTAGCCCCTTCCTGTAATTGTTGGAGATGGCGTAACTGCTCTCGACCCGACGGACTCACCCGATAGAGGAGTTGGGGCCGGCCCACGCCCATTTGGGTGGTCTCGTACTCAATGAGGTGTTCTTCTTCTAAATCTTTGAGATGTCGCCGCACCGCTTGGGGGCTAATTCCCAAAATTTCAGCAATATCCTGGGCCGGCGATCGCCCCTGCTTGAGTAGGCAATGGAGAATATCTTGCTTCGTAGAGGATGTGGTATTCACGATATTCACGCCAGGGTGACAGATACAGCTATACAGATGCTAGGCATGCAAGGCAGTGACTTGACTAAAACAACATGAGTGTTGTTAAACTATCAGTGAGACTTAAACAACTTGCTTGTTGTTTAATATACTATAGCCTAGGCCCAGCCTGTCCCTTACGAAAGTCGAGAACACTACATGTCCGCAACGGTGCAGTCCCTCGTTAATCAGCCCTATAAGTACGGCTTTATCACGGAGATCGAATCTGAAAGCATTCCCCGTGGTCTCAGTGAAGACGTGATTCGCCTGATCTCTGCCAAAAAGAATGAGCCAGAGTTTATGCTGGACTTTCGGCTGCGGGCCTATCGCCAGTGGTTAAAAATGACCGAACCCACCTGGCCCAATGTAGACTATCCCCCTATTGACTACCAAAATATCGTTTATTACTCTGCCCCCAAGAAAAAAGAAAAACTGAGTAGTCTGGAGGAAGTGGATCCCATCCTTCTGGAAACCTTTGAAAAACTAGGGATTCCCCTCTCGGAACAAAAGCGGCTGAGTAATGTGGCGGTGGATGCCATCTTTGATAGTGTCTCTGTGGCGACCACCTTTCGGGAAGAACTGGCTAAGGAAGGGATTATCTTCTGTTCGATTTCCGAGGCCTTGCAGCACCATCCAGACCTTGTGGAACAATACCTGGGTAGTGTGGTTCCCGTGGCGGATAACTTCTATGCGGCCCTGAATTCAGCGGTCTTTACCGATGGTTCCTTTGTGTACATTCCCAAAAACACCCGTTGTCCCATGGATTTATCCACCTATTTTCGGATTAATAATGGCGAATCGGGGCAGTTTGAACGCACCCTAATTATTGCCGAAGAAGGGAGCTATGTCAGCTATTTGGAGGGGTGTACCGCGCCCATGTTTGACACCAATCAACTCCATGCTGCCGTCGTGGAATTGGTAGCCCTCGATAACGCTGAAATCAAATATTCCACGGTGCAAAACTGGTATGCCGGGGATGAAAATGGCAAGGGCGGCATCTATAACTTTGTCACCAAGCGGGGAATGTGCCGCGGCCATGACTCAAAAATTTCCTGGACTCAGGTGGAAACCGGCTCCGCCATTACTTGGAAATATCCCAGTTGTATCCTAGTGGGCGATCGCTCCGTGGGGGAATTTTATTCCGTGGCCCTCACCAATAATTGCCAGCAAGCCGATACGGGTACAAAAATGATCCATGTGGGCAAAGACACCCGCAGCACGATTATTTCTAAGGGTATTTCGGCGGGGCGATCGCGTAATAGTTACCGTGGTCTAGTGAAAGTTAGCCCAAAAGCCGAGGGGGCCCGGAACTACTCCCAGTGTGATTCCATGCTCATTGGTGATAACTCTGGAGCCAATACGTTTCCCTATATCCAGGTACAAAACAACACCGCCCAAGTGGAGCATGAAGCCTCTACCTCCAAGATTGGCGAAGATCAACTCTTTTACTTTAGTCAACGGGGCATCTCCGCCGAGGATGCTGTCTCGATGATCATCAGTGGTTTTTGCCGGGATGTTTTTAATCAATTGCCCATGGAGTTTGCGGTTGAAGCCGATCGCCTCTTGAGTTTGAAATTAGAAGGCAGTGTCGGCTAGATCAAAATAGGGTAGTGCCAAACTAGATAAGGATGCATTGTAATCATGTCATGAAGGATCAAATTGCTCCAAGATAGTTTTCTACTTTTTTGGAGGATGATAATATTTTCCTAACTAGACGTGACACTCGCTGGCGCAAGGTGCAGTTGGACTAGTCAATATAGCTGGTTTTACCACCGTCTTTACCTACACATTGATGTTGCTTCCTTGGAAAGATACCCACGTAGGCTGACTAAAAATCGGTGTAGGCAACTGCGCAGTTGATACACTGCTGACAACGTATCCCACAATCCCTTCGCACCCTCTCAAGTGCGATCACCAACATACCCCAATTTCTCTTGTTTGACATCATAATGCCAGCCAAATCCATTGCTTGTTACCGTTGCTGCCCACAAACGGCCACGTCTCATCACACTGGATGGTTAAGTGCCTTTTTTTTGCCGTACCTATAAGTTACTCACAAAAAGTAATTTTTATTTTATGTGAAATAATTATATACAAAAACTATACATTATATAATTTCTCAAATAGACCAAAATTTAGCTTTTTTATTGAAGAAAACTTTGAATGAACAACACTAGTTTCCTCGGAGATTCAACGATACGATAATGGACACATTTGACTATCAGGCTTCTCGACATTTTTTAGAGCAAAAGTATTTAACTTTAAGGGCAAAACGGCATGCTTTATGGCAACAAGCTTACTCCGACTGTCAAAGTATTATTACAATGATGATTGAGAACTATCACCCCAAACGTATTATTCAGTGGGGATCAGTTTTATATCCGAAGCATTTTTCTGAAGTATCGGATATTGATTTAGCTGTAGAAGGTTTGGAAACACAAATATTCATGAAACTTTTTTCTCAGGCAGAAGATATGACAAGTTTTTCGTTGGATTTAATTCAATGGGAATATATTCATCCCTCATTTCAAGAAATTATTTTAATGAAAGGTACTATTGTTTATGGTGAATGAAGACATTTTGCTCTTGGTTGGTGAAATTAATAAAAGTCTTGAAGTGCTTAATGATATAAATGCACTTTATGATAATTATGCTGCTATTTTTAGTCAAAAGGATCAGCGAGATATACGGGATGCAGTTTTGCTTGCCGACATTTTATGTAACACTTATACTTGCATAGAAACGCTTTTATTGCGAATTTCTCGTTTGTTTGAAAATCATCTTGATTCAGAACAATGGCATAAAGAGTTATTACGAAAAATGCATATTGAGATTCCAGGAATTCGTAAAGCTGTACTTTCTCAAGAAACCTATGAGCTTTTAGATGAACTAAGGCGGTTTCAGCATTTCAAAAGATACTATTATGATTTTAAGTATGACTGGTCACGGTTAGATTTCTTGCGTAATGTCTATGAAAGAGTCTTTCCCTTAGTTAAGAACGACATGGAAGAATATGTGACATTTCTAATGGGTCAAGCGCAAGTCAAAGAATAGAGTTTTTATGAATTAAAAGGACAATTGTTGACCGAAAGTATCAACTGAAGCTTCTCGAATTAGTGTGTGCTTGGTGTGCAGAACGCAAGCTTGTTTTAGGTCAAATCCCTGTGAATATTGGGTCTAACGAGATAACGGCCATTCCGGTTCTCCTTGAGCAACTGGACTGTAAGAAGGCGATCATCGCCATTGATGTAATGGGAAGGCATGCGGCGATTGCCAAGCAAATCTGTGCGGCTCAAGAAGATGATTCTTGAATTTGTATTCACAATGGGGTGAGTAACTTTAGCATCTTGAAGCGATTAGCCTTGAATCTCTTCCTCAACCCCTGATGAATCTTTTAATTTTGATGAGTTTACCCTGACCCTTGGCCTAAAACTCGTCGTGTTTCCCCAGCGGCTTGCTGCATTGCATTCTCTGCACTCAATTGTCCGGTGATGGCAGCACTGAGATACCGCTGCAAAATATCAGAGACTTGAGCATACTGACCAATGGGGGGACGCAGGACAGCCGTTTCCGCAACGGCTAATAATTGGGGATAGTAGTCATATTTGGCCAAGACTTGGGGATCCGTAAAGAGCGATCGCCGGCTAGGAAGATAGCCATAATCTAGAACAAACTGGCGTTGGGAGGCTTCACTGGTAAAAAAATCAATCACCCGCCAGGCTGCATCGGGGTGGGCTGTCGTTGCTGCCATACCAAACCCCCAACCTCCTTGACAGGCTCCACTGGTGTGTCCAGGGGCATGAACCATGGGTTTGAGTCCCACCTTGCCGCGAATGGCTGAATTGGGTTGATTCACTTCTGGCCAGACATAGGGCCAATTACGCAAAAAGGCCGCATTACCATTGCGAAACAAGCGCAGGGTATCTTCCTCCAGATAGCTGGTGACTCCCGCCGGTGAAACCCCAGTTTTGATCACCTCCTGCAAAAAATTAACCGCCGCGATCGCCTCAGGCTGATCTAGGCCCACATCACGGGTTTCCGGGTCAATCCAAAAGCCACCATAGCCATGCAAAATTTCCGTAAAGCCCGCTGCTAAGCCTTCATACTGAAGTCCCTGCCAGACATAGCCCCAATCCACCACTCCCTGCGCCTGCAATTGTTTGGAATGATCAATTAACTCCTGAAATGTTTGGGGGGGAGCGAGTCCTTTGTCTGCCAATAAATCCTGACGGTAATACAACATACCCACATCGGAACGGAAGGGCATTCGATATAGGCCATTCTCCACCTGTCCCGCTTCAATATCTGTCCGGAGAAAATCCTGCAAGTCTTCGTCACTTACCCACGCCGATAGATCCTGGAGCCAACCCGCTGCGGCAAACTTTGGAATCCAGACAATATCGGCAAAGACCAAATCGTAGGGCGAATCCCCCAGCAGAAAGGAACTGGTGTACAAATCCTCCACTGTATTACTAGCATTAGGTCCTCGCACAATATTGATACGAATATCTGGGTTCTGTCGCTCAAATTCCTGAACAAGGGGCTGAAGTTGATCTGCCTCTAGCGATCGCACCAAAAAAGAAATTGTCACGGGGGATTGCGATCGCCCTCCAGGTCCCCACAGAATCAGGGCAGCAACCAAACCACTCAGCAGGGCCCAACGCAGGAACCGCGAGGGCAACCACCGGTGCAAATGTTTCGGGATTTTTTTCATGGCGATCGCCAAAAATCAACAGCTATCTCGATCCTACGCTGGGTAGCGATCCCCAAAGTGCGCTAGATTAATATTTAGTTACATTTTCCATTTGTCAGCACGTTAGACTTTTTCCTATGCCGCCCCGTTGGCCCCGTAAACCCGATCGCCGGGATCCTGCCTACCGTCGTCTGGGCGATCGCATCAACTTTGCCCTCCATGTTGCCTTTTTTGCGGCAATTAACTCTGGGGCATGGTTTTTTCAAGAATTTTTAGAGAAAGATTGGCACTGGCTGCCCTGGTTTAGTGGAGCATGGCTCCTGCTGATCCTCAGCCATGGGATCTATATTTTTGCCCTTGCAGACTACGATGGGGGAATTGCCGAATGAGTCAAGAAAGTCGGGTCATCGAAGCCCTAGGGGACGTCATTGGCCGCAATATCTACATTGATGTGGCCCGCTGGCATCTCTATCTTGCCGAGGCAAAACTCCACATTCGCCTTGCCGAAGAATTTTATCCCCTCGCCGTGGATGGGCCCATTAGTCGTGACCAAGTGGATCAGGTACTCGCCAGCATCCGGGTTCCCGTGGGGGGCAATCAGCGGCAATTACCCTTAAACGAACTGATTCCGGTGGCAGTCCAGGGGGACTTGGTAGACCTATTGGAGCAATTTTGCCAGGAACTTTAGGGGGGAAACATGGGCGTTGCCGGAAAATCACTCTCTACCCCAGGGGCAATCATCAAGTTATTGCGGTGGCACAAACCCTCAGGGCGATTAATTTTAATGATTCCAGCCCTATGGGCCGTGTTTTTTGCCAGTGAGGGGATACCGCCATGGGCCTTAATTGGCCTCATTATTGGCGGCAGTTTGGCCACCAGTGCGGCGGGGTGTGTGATTAATGATCTCTGGGATCGGGACATTGATCCCCATGTACAGCGAACGCGGCAACGGCCCTTGGCCAGTCGGCGGCTATCCGTGGGGGTAGGTATAGGCGTCCTAATGATTTCACTACTCTGTGCCGGGGGCATCGCCCTCTTCCTCAATCCCCTCAGCTTTGGTTTGGCAGTGGCAGCCCTGCCCGTGATTCTCTGTTATCCCTTAGCCAAGCGTTTTTTTCCCATTCCCCAACTGGTCTTGTCCCTGGCCTGGGGCTTTGCCGTTCTCATTGCCTGGACAGCGGTAACTGCCCGTTTAGAACTGGGAACCTGGCTCCTCTGGGCTGCGGTGGTTGCTTGGACAATGGCCTTTGATACCATTTATGCCATGGCCGATCGCCCCGATGATCGACGTTTAGGGATTCAGTCCAGTGCCCTCTTTTTTGGGGAGCGAGTTGCCCTAGCGATCGCCAGTTTCTACGGTCTAACCCTAGTTTTTCTAGCCGCCACGGGTTGGATTCAAGGGCAGGGCTTCGGATTTGCCCTCGCACTCGCCATCTCCGGTTATGCTTGGTTGAAACAATCCCTAACACTACGATCGCCCCATTTACCGGCGACGATTTACGGTCAGTATTTTCGGGAAAATGTTTGGCTCGGCTGTCTCATTGGCGTGGGGATCGCTGTTCCCGTTTAGTCTTTTCACTATCACTAAGTCCGGAAAAATCCGGTAAACTAAACTCCACAAGTTAAAATAGGATGGGGATTCATTCCTAGGATGTTCTATGACCTCTGCTTCTTCCGTTGCCCGTGCTGACTTAGCGGAATTGCGCCGCCTTAAAGCCCTATTGCCCCCCGAACTACAAAGTTGGGTCATTATTGAACCGGCTAATGGGATTAATGCCGCGTTAATTACCTGCGAAGAAATTGGTAAGGACGAGGTGGAGATCCAGATCGACCTGGCCCGCTGGGATCAACTGGCAAAGGATCAGCGAAATTTACTGTTTTGGCACGAAGTCGCCCGCATCCAAAATGATACGATTCCTCGGGATGGTTGGGAGATGGCAGCCCTGGCCATTGGTTTAGGGGGAGCCGTCGGTGAGCTATGGGTACAGGATGGCCTATTGCTCCTATTAGCCGTTGGCTTATGTGGCTTTTCCGGTTGGCGACTCTATCAGCGGAATAATGGCGAAAAAATTCTCAAGCAGGCGATCGAAGCCGATGAAAAGGCGATCGCCCTCGCTACCCGATTTGGCTATACCCTACCTAATGCCTACAAAAGTCTAGGCAGTGCCCTCAAAGTTCTCGTCGAGCAAACCCCAGGACGGCGGAAACGGAAACGTTACGAATCCCGCCTGCGGGCCCTAAAACAAAGTGCCGCCAAGGCCAAGGCGCGGATGCGTACCACTCAAGATGAACCCATGACCCAGTAAAGCCGCCCCTAGGCTGGTAAGCTCTTGGAGTTTGTCCACTTTTTTCAGTCAGGGTCAGCTATGGCGATCTTGGCTTTGAATTCTGCACTGTACTGTCTGCGTTTTTTGCTCATGAATAACTCCTATCATTTTTCGAGTGATTCAAAGCTTAAGCACCTATCCAGTTTTTGGGGGCCACTATAGGTTGCTTTATGGCAATGGGTTTTTACCCGGATTGAGATCAGGAAATAAAATATATGCCTACCTTGGATGTAGTCCGGGAAATAGCCAAAGTTTGCGATCGCTTAAAAGCTAATGGTGTCCCTACCAAGTTAGTCCGATCTAGGATTGCTGTCAAAACTGTGGAAAAATTGTTCTATGCTTTGTTAGGCGCTCTCTGATTTGATGATTGAAGATAATTAAAAGGATGTCTTGGATGTCATCTTTTTTTTTGGCTCTAGATCATTAGACTAAAGAGAATGGGACAGACGTCGGAATTGTAGGTAGAATTGTAGGTATTGGTAAAAATCATGGGGTCAACAGGGGTATTACTACTGAATTTGGGGGGGCCCGATGGGCCAGAGGACGTTCGCCCCTTTCTCTACAATCTTTTCTCTGACCCAGAAATTATCCGTCTGCCCTTTCCCTGGCTGCAAAAACCCCTGGCCTGGTTCATTTCCACCAGTCGGGCCCGAAAGTCTCAAAAAAACTACGAAGAAATTGGCGGTGGTTCTCCCCTGCGCCGCATTACCGAAGAGCAGGCCGCTGCCCTGAAGACCTGTTTACAGTCCCGTGGCGTGGATGCAGAGCTTTATGTGGGAATGCGCTATTGGCATCCCTTCACCGAAGAGGCGATCGCCCAGATCAAGGCCGATGGCATTGGTGAACTGGTGGTCTTACCCCTCTATCCCCAATTTTCCATTAGTACCAGTGGCTCCAGTTTTCGCCTGTTAGAGGCCCTCTGGGAAAAGGATGCCCAACTGCAAGCCATTCGCTATAGTTTGGTTCCCTCCTGGTACGATGCCCCTCGGTATGTGGAATCTATGGTGGAGCTAATCCGCCAAGAATTGGCACACTGCCCAGCGGAAACAACCATTTTCTTTAGTGCCCATGGCGTCCCCCGCAGCTATGTCACCGATGCTGGGGATCCCTACCAAGACGAAATTGAAGCCTGCGTGGCCCTGATCATGGCCGCCCTAGGGCCCGATCATCCCCATGTTTTGGCCTACCAAAGCCGCGTTGGCCCGGTGGAGTGGCTCCAACCCTACACGGAAGATGTGATTATCGAACTTGGGGCGGCCGGCGCGAAGCATTTGGTGGTGGTTCCCATTAGCTTTATCTCTGAGCACATCGAAACCCTCCAAGAAATCGATATTGAATACCGTGAGTTGGCAGAGGAATCGGGGATTGAAACGTTCCGGCGAGTACCTGCCCTCAATACCTACCCCGGCTTTATTGCGGCCCTGGCAGATTTAGTCACCGATGCCTTGGCGGCTCCTCCCTGTACCTTTAGTGAGGTCAATACCTCCCGTAAGCGAGTGAAACTCTATCCCCAAGAACGGTGGGAATGGGGCATGACCACCGCCGCCGAACGCTGGAATGGCCGCTTGGCCATGCTGGGATTTTTGGCCCTGCTCCTAGAGCTAATTAGTGGCCAGGGCCCCCTGCACATGTTGGGCTGGCTATAACCCTCTTCAGTCAAAATAGTCCTAGTTCCATTAGATTAGGTAGGTTAACAGGAGGGGTAAAATGACAGAAACAGCGGAAAGGCTGAAGTTTGAGCTTTCTCAACTCTCTGTTAAGGATCGTGCAGAGCTTGCTTACTTCCTCATTCATTCGTTAGATGAGGAGGTCGATTATGACGTTGAGAGTACTTGGGATGTTGAGTTAATGAGACGGATGCAAGAAATCAACGAAGATGCTGCCTCCGGTAAACCATCTAACCAAGTATTCACTGATCTAAGAGAGAAATATTTGTGAAGCCTGTCATTCTTCATAGCGAAGCAATTGAGGAGCTAGATGCCGGAGTTGCCTACTACGAAGATCAAAAGGCAGGTTTAGGACTTGATTTTCTAGTGGAAGTCGAACAAGCTCTCGGTAGGATTCAACAGAATCCAAATTTAGGAGCAGTCTACAAAGTCACAGGCCTAAGTCGGTATGTAATTCAAAGGTTTCCTTTCTTAGTTTTTTACGCAGAGCTTGAAGATTGCATTTGGGTCATTGCAATTGCCCATGGAAGGCGTAGACCTGATTACTGGAGAGAACGACAGATAGAGTAGCACCGGACGCAAGCTAACAGCCCCAATGCAGCGGATAGTTGAACGTCGCTGGCGGTGAGTTTAGGATTATCTGCCGCCGCTGATTGGGAACGTTATAAAAATTAATCAAGATCAAATTGCCGCCTTTCTCTTTGGGCCATGGCCAGGCGATCGCGGAGATCATCCCATGCCTCCGCTTCAATTTGCAGAATTAAATCCTCCAAGGAGCGGCGATAGGTCTTTAGGCAGCCCAGTAATGCCCCTTGGTTAAACTGAGCCATCATTTGCCCTAGCTCTGGATTTCCCCCGCCAACGCGGCTCGTATCCCGAAACCCCGAACTAGCTAGGTCTTGAGCTAATTCATAAATATCCCGATCGCCCCCGTTGGCACAGGCTAAAATCAGGGCACTACTCACCATCACCGGTAAATGAGAGATCCAAGCCACGGCAAGATCGTGGGTTTCTGGAGTTGTCCGATATAACCGACTTCCCAAGGATGTGATCAGGGTAGCTAGGGTCTCCACATCCGCCGGGTTAGTCCGCTCCGTTGGGGTTAACACATAGGGACAATTCGCAAATAGGTGATGTTGGGCCGCTTCAATGCCCGTTTCCGCCGTCCCTGCCATGGGATGGCCGCCGACATAGTGGGGCCAAAGTTGTTCCAGAGGGGGTACGATCGCCCCCTTCACAGAGCCAATATCCGTCAAGATGGCATTGGCATTCAAATGGGGAATGATTTGCCGTGCCAAGGACACCATCTGCCCCAAGGGAGGACAGAGAAATACCACCTCACTGGAGCTTAAAATCCCCAGATCCGTACTTCCGGCATCAATGGCCCCTCGTTCTAGGGCCCGTTGCCAGGTCTGCGATCGCCGACTCACCCCCAGAACCCGATGCCCCAAGGCACGGAAATCTAGCCCTAGGGAGCCGCCCATCAAGCCCAAACCAACAATACCAATGTCCATAAGCTTAAAAAATTTAAGGGCCGGCGATCGCCACTGTCTTGCCGTTATAGTGATTCATTGCCGTCTCTACCCCATCTCTAACGGCCACATCAATGGCGGCAATCGTTAGGGTCAAAACCTCTGGTAACGCATCCCGTTCCGCCTGGGAAAAATTGCCCAATACGTAGGGAACCGCATTGCGGGGCCCCGTTTGTTGCAGTCGTAAACCATAGGCAATCCCCACTTTTAAGCGGGGAAAGTCTTGGCTATGGGTATGCTGAATAATTGATTTTATGCCATTGTGGCCGCCGGTAGAGCCACTCAACCGCAGCCGCAGTCGTCCAAGGGGTAAATCTGCATCATCGTAGATCACCAAGAGGCTAGAAATGGGCAACTTAAACCAACTGAGAACCGCCTGCACCGATCGCCCCGAATGGTTCATATAGGTGAGGGGCTTAAGCAGTCGCAGCCGCTGACCTCCCACCTGGCCTTCGCCATACTCTCCCTGGAAACGATTGTGGGGATGTAACGACACATGCCAATGGGCCGCCAAGGCATCCACCACCCGAAAGCCGATGTTATGACGAGTTGCCTGATACTCGGCCCCAGGATTACCCAGGCCAACAATCAAGGTCGGTTGAATCGCGTCGCCCATGGGTCTAGGCAGTGGGTTCCTTGGACGACGTTGACTCAGACTCCAAAGGGGTTGACTCGGTCGTCCCGCTATCCTGCTCTAGGGCCGTTGTCTGCCGCTTCACTTCATCCTGAAATTCCCGGGACGCGTCCTGGAAGCCACGCAAGGCCTTACCCAAGCTACGACCGATTTCCGGGAGTTTTTTCGGGCCAAAGATCAGCAGCGCAACGACTAGAATGACCACCATTTCTGGTAGGCCAATGCCAAAAAAATTCATGGCTACCCTAGAGCTTTCCAGCCCACGTCAACCCCATCCAGAATCAGGGTGGAATTATAGATTTCTAAAATAATCAACAAAAAGACCAAAAACAGTCCCATGAAGACGGCCATGAGCGGAGTTGTACCCCAACCGGGGGCCACTTTGCCGTATTCGGAGTTCAAAGGACGGAGAACATCGCCTAACCAAGTACGTCTTGCCATAGATGCCTTAAGGAGATTAATGAACAGAACTTTAACGTTTCGTAATATTATAGAGGCATATCCTGCACAAGTTAAGACATACCCATGGAATCTGCAACAGTTCTTAGCATTAGCATTGCCGCCATCTGTATAGGTATTACGGCTTACTCAGTTTACCTATCCTTTGGCCCACCCTCCAAGGAATTGGCGGATCCCTTTGATGATCACGATGATTAACATTTTGGGGATTAAAATCCTTGGGAATTCAAAAAACTAAACAATAGTCCGCTCAATCTGCGGGTTCTTCCAGAATAGCCTGTAGCCAGGGGGGCGGATCCGGAATGGGATTGCCTAGGCGATCTAGGAGCATCCAGGCAACGATATGGACAATGAGGGCGTAGACCGTAGATTGCATCAGAACCAACAGCAATGCCACCCCCTGCACCATCCACAGGTCTAAAACCAGTAAGATATTTAGCTGCACTAGGGCCCAATCAATAAAGCTCGTGACTTGCTGATTAAAGTAAATCCAAAGATTCTCTCCCAAGAGTAAGGATATCAGGGCCACTTGGAAAAAGAAACCCACCGTGCCCAAGATGCCCCCCCAGAAGATGGAGACCCCCCAACTTTGCTGTTTCCGCCAACATCCACCAAAGACCACGCCCATAATCCCATGGGGTATAAGGTACTGCAAACTCCGGGGCGGCCCCATTAAAACGGACAGAAGCAGGGCACTGACAATGGCGGCCATCCAAGCGGCCCGTCGATGCCAACGCAGATACACTAGGGCAATGGGAATAGGGAAAAATATCCGTAATAGCGGCCCAACCGGAAAGTAGAAATTAATCAGCCAAATCAAGGCGGCGGTACTGGCTAGAAAGGCCGTCTCTGTAATCACCAAGGTGCGTTGAATGCGTTGCCGTACTAAGGACTGGGCAAAGTCATGATCTACGATCGCCCCGGACTCATTTTCTGGAAACAGTTCATCATCACTGAGGGGGGGAGGATTCATAGGGTATCTTGGCAGAGATTAATAAATACGAGGTAAAAATGCGACGGGTTAAAAAATACTAATGGGAATATTGGGATTCAGCCAAACTCGGCACACTAAATCGGAGGCCCTGTTACCAACAAAATCTGGTACTGCCTGACCTTGGGAGTCTAGAACATTGGGAACAAAGGGAACCGTAACCGCTGCAAAATCACAGATATAGGCTCCTAAAACCGTTTGGCGGCGATCGCGAATGATTAGATGATAGCCATAATTACTGGCACTGGTTCCCAAATGATTGACCAGGGAAAATCGCTCAAAATAGCCATAGCGGGCCCACTCGCGATCGGAAACAAGCATATCGACTCGCCCACCCACCCAATCCTCTACGGGATGGGCTTGCCAAGATTCAACGATCCCGGCACCAAACTGATCAACGCTCCACCATAAACTAGGAACCGTTAACCCCAACTGGGAGGGGTGGCGACTGGAGATTACATCCCCCGTTGTCGGTGTCTCTAGCACCTGGCGCACCGCATTGGGCATCCCCCCAGGGGTGACATTGGCCTGCCCCGCCCCCATTAGGGCCAACAGGAGGCCCATGCCGCCTAATCCGCCCCATAGCCCCTGGTAAGCGTACCCCTTAGCCATTCGTTCTAGCCATCTATCGATGTTGCGGTACTGGTATCCACTAACCGAACCTTGGTAGCCAAGCCTAGGGCCTGGAGCACGCGAATCGTCATCCAAGTGAAGTCTACCTCCCACCACTTGAGACCATGGCGGGCTGAGTGGGGATAGGCATGGTGATTATTATGCCAACCTTCCCCATAGGAGAGCAGGGCTACCCACCAACAATTGGTCGAAGCATCGGCACAGTCAAAATTCCGGTAGCCAAACTGATGGGTGGCACTATTGACAAACCAGGTAATATGGTAGACCACCACTAAACGGACAAAAATACCCCAGACAAGAAAGGGAAGACCACCCCAGGCATAGAACAGCAGAGCTAGGACAATTTGAATGGGGATAAAATTTTTATTTAAGAGCTGATAAAACTTATCATCCTTAATATCTTTGGTTAAGCGTTCAATTTCTGACTTGGCGGGAATATCGTAGAGCATCCAGCCCATGTGACTCCACCAAAAACCCTGGCGGGAATTATGTTGATCCGCATCGGTATCGGAATGAATATGATGATTACGGTGCAGTCCAACCCATTCAAAGACACTTCCTTCACAGGCAAGGGTTCCACAAAATACAAGCACGTATTCCAGCCATTTAGGGGTTTGAAAACTACGGTGACTCAGGAGTCGGTGCCAGCCCAAGGTAATTCCTAGTCCACCGGTAATCCAATAAAATGTAACCGCTAATCCCACCGCCGACCAACTAAACGTTCCAGGCAAAAAAACAAGTAAGGCCCCAAGGTGGATAATGGCCATAAAAATAATGGTTTTCCAGTTGGGGATAAGACTTGATGGCGGTAAGGCAGATGCAGGACTCGACGTTGAACTCATAGATCAATCCAAAAAGAATAATTGAACAGAGATAGACCGCCCAATAGCGATACCTAAAAGATTTACACCAAATATGAGGTTAACGCATCATGGACTCAGCCATTGTGCCATCAGCGGCGCGGGCACTAGCTCCCATCTTTTCGGAGATTGATGGTCAAGTCAAGACCAATTTAGGGCGGGTTCTACGGGCCTTTCGTCAGCACAAGGTCGGCAGTCATCATTTTGCCAGTGTCTCCGGCTATGGACACAATGATTTGGGACGAGATGTCCTCGATCGGGTCTTTGCGGAGGTGATGGGGGCGGAGGCGGCTATGGTGCGGGTACAGTTTGTATCGGGAACCCATGCGATCGCTGCGGCTTTGTTTGGTATTTTGCGGCCGGGGGATGAACTCCTGGCTGTGGTCGGTAAACCCTACGACACCCTCGAAGAAGTGATTGGTACCCGTGGCCAGGGCCAAGGCTCCCTGAAAGACTTTGGCATTAGCTACCGCGAAATTGCCCTCACGGATCAGGGAGAACCGGACTGGGGAGCGATCGCCACCGCCATTGAACCCCAAACTCGCATGGTATTAATTCAACGCTCCTGTGGTTACAGTTGGCGCCCCAGTCTGGGCATAGAGCAGATTGCTCAGTTAATCCAATTGATCAAAAAACAAAACCCAGAGGTGGTCTGCTTTGTGGATAACTGCTACGGCGAATTTGTCACATCCCAGGAACCCACCCACGTTGGCGCAGATCTAATCGCTGGCTCCCTGATTAAAAATCCAGGGGGGACCATTGTCACCGCAGGGGGCTACATTGCCGGCCGTCAAGACTATGTGAATGCTGCCGCCTGTCGATTAACCGCGCCGGGGATTGGCCGAGAGGGAGGGGCCACCTTTGAGCAACACCGACTCCTCTTCCAGGGTCTATTTCTTGCCCCCCAGATGGTGGGAGAGGCCCTCAAGGGTAATTATTTAACCGGTTATGTGTTTGATCAATTGGGCTATGAGGTCAACCCAGCCCCTCGGGAGCCGCGTCGCGATGTGATTCAGGGGATCAAACTAGGCACCCCCGAAAAATTAATCCAGTTTTGCCGAATCTTACAGAGCTATTCCGCCGTAGATTCCTACCTAGAACCAATTCCGGCTCCCATGCCCGGCTATGACACTCCCCTAGTGATGGCCGGGGGCACATTTATTGATGGCAGTACCGCCGAGTTATCCGCCGATGGCCCGCTGCGATCGCCCTACGTGGTTTTTTGCCAAGGGGGAACCCACTGGACCCATGTGGCCCTGGCCCTTGAAGCCATGGTTGAGGCCATTGGCCCAGCCTAATCCACTTAAAACCTGCGTAAATAAGACCGGCTTAAAGCGTACTGAAGACCGCCTTAGCTGCGGCCAGGGTTTCTTCAATTTCGCGATCGCCATGGGCCAAGGAGGTAAAGCCAGCTTCAAACTGGGACGGAGCTAAATACACCCCATGCTCCAACATACCCCGATGGAAGGCGGCAAATTTAGCAGTATCGGCCTGTTTAGCATCGTCGTAGCTATGCACCGGCCCGGCGGTAAAGAACATACCAAACATGCCACTAATATGGCCACCACAGACGGCATGGCCCGCAGACCTGGCCAATTCCAGTAATCCCTGCACCAAGGTTGCCGATACCCGATCTAAATGCTCATAGGCCCCAGGACGACTAAGGATTTCTAGGGTTTTAATCCCGGCAGTCATGGCCAAGGGATTCCCCGAGAGAGTTCCCGCCTGATAGACCGGCCCCGCAGGTGCAATCATCGCCATAATATCGGCTCGGCCACCGTAGGCTCCCACCGGTAACCCACCACCAATGACTTTACCTAGGGTTGTCAAATCGGGTGTAATCCCAAATTTTTCCTGGGCACCGCCGTAGGCTAAACGAAAGCCCGTCATCACTTCATCAAAAACCAAAAGGGCACCATACTGCTGGGTGAGTTCCCGCAGGCCTGCCAAAAAGCCCGGATCCGGCACAATAAATCCGGCATTCCCCACCACTGGCTCAAGAATCACCCCACAAATATCTTCGGGGTACTCAGCAAAAAGCTTTTTCACCGCTTCTAGATCATTGTAGGGAGCGGTTAGGGTACTGGCGGTAGTTGCCTTGGGTACGCCCGGAGAATCGGGCAATCCAAGGGTGGCAACCCCTGACCCCGCCTTTACCAAAAACATATCGGCATGGCCGTGGTAACAGCCTTCAAACTTAATGACTTTATCCCGCCCCGTAAAGGCCCGCATCAGTCGCAGGACTGCCATACAGGCTTCCGTTCCCGAATTAACAAACCGCACCATTTCGACACTAGGAACGGCGGCAATGACCATTTCGGCGAGGACATTTTCTAACACACAGGGGGCCCCAAAACTGGTTCCCTTATCCAAGGCCTCATGGAGAGCGGCAATGACTTCTGGGTGAGCATGGCCGACAATGGCTGGCCCCCACGTGCCCACATAGTCAATGTATTGATTTCCATCCACATCCCAAATGGATGCTCCCTGCACCCGGTCAAACACAATCGGTTGACCACCCACGGATTTGAAAGCTCGCACGGGTGAACTGACGCCACCGGGCATGAGTTTTTGGGCAGCAGTAAAAATATCTTGAGATTTGGTTGTATTTAAGGCAGACAAAATGATCTCCTTTTGCGGTATCAGTGATGTCTTGAAACGCTCTCTGTTGCTCAAGCTTATCAGATCAGGTTATATTACTAGCAGATAAAAATATGTCCCCAGGAAGTGATTGCCAATGACGACTCTTGTGGTTGGAGCAAGTGGTGCAACTGGAAGGCTGCTAGTAAGGGAGTTGTGTGATCGGGGTGAATATGTCAGAGTCATTGTGCGATCGCCCCATAGGCTGCCCGAAGCCCTAATAAATCACGATCGCTTAACCGTGATCTGTGCCAGTATTTTGGAACTTAGGGATGACGAGATCGCTCAGTATGTTGGCGGCTGTGACGCGGTAGCTTTTTGCCTGGGGCATAATATGACCTTGAAAGGTATTTTTGGTCATCCGCGTAAACTGGTGACGGATGCCACGCGCCGAGTATGTAATGCCATTAAAGCCAACGCATCAGATAAATTAGATCAGTCAGACAGGTTAGATAAACCAACTAAATTTGTACTCATGAACACGGCGGGTAATAGCAATCGCGATCGCCAGGAGCCGATTTCCTTTAGACAACAGTGCGTTATTTGGCTGCTTCGTGTGCTTTTGCCTCCCCATTTGGACAATGAACAGGCTGCGGACTATCTACGCACTAAGATTGGACAGAATGACGGGGCGATCGCGTGGGTTGCTGTTCGTCCAGACAATTTGATCAATGAGGATCAGGTCACACCATACGAGGTCTATGCTTCACCGACTAGGAGCGCGATTTTTGATGCAGGCTTAACCAGTCGCATTAACGTTGCCCACTTCATGGCTGACTTAATCACTAGGGAGGAGATATGGAACGAGTGGAGGGGACAGATGCCTGTGATCTACAACGCGGTATAAGCAAGTGCCGTGCATTAAAAGAAAGCAATCGTTGACTTAGTCGCCCAACCAAAAGCCTTATACAGACGAAAATGGTTCCTATCGATCTGGAAGAAAAGATCATCTTCACTAGTCTTTGGAGAATAATGCAATCTACTTAGCTGGCTGGCTGCTACGCGATGATTCTAATTTCTGCCTAATTGCTGCCTGAATCTTTGCATCAAAATCAGGATCGCTCGGGCTTGCAATGAGAGATTTTGGACGCTGACTGAACCTATCCAAATACGCCTGAAAAGCAGCTTGATCTTGGCGGTTTGACAGAAAGTACCGTTTTAATTCGGCATCACTCATGGCATCAAAATTCACTTGACTCATCAGAACACCTCTCCATTCGGCACAATTTCAAACTCAAGATATTCACCATATCCGGCTAAGACATACACGTTGCCAGTCCGACGATCAAGACAAACTAGATGAATCGGTTGTAACATGACATACGTCAACTGATAGCTAACGCGGTATAGACTCTCTAGCTGAGCAGCCGTAGGCATTTTGTCACTCACGTCACCCGTTGCCTATCTTAACAGATGCTTCGAGTTCAAACGGACTCAAACGGCTGTGATTGTCTTTCGTTCTTTGGTTAGTTGCATAGTATCCAGTACAGTTTGTTCAATCTCATTTTGTACTGTTTTTATATATCCTTTACAATGACTACCCTTTTATTTTCTGTCCATGGGCATAGTTTTTAGGTAAGCTCGTAAAGCCTCATGGAAAAGGTAGTCTATCTTTGTAAATCAACGATATCAAGGTGCAAGGAAGATAGAGTGGAAAGAACGGAAATTCATCCTGACCCATTTCACACTATCAATCTTAGGTAGTCTAGAAAACATCAAATTCCAGGAAAAAAAATTAACTTATATAGATAGACCCAAAAGTCAGGATTGTTCATCGTATAAGTTGAGGTAGCCCAACGGTGTTCTCGACGGGGGAGATAGCCGAAAATTCCGAAAAGATAATCAGGGCGGGGCTGAATCATCAGCTTGTGGATAACCGCTATTATATCCTGCGTCTTTTAGGAACTGGGGGGTTTGGAGATACCTACCTTGCCAAAGACATCGGCCGCCCCAGTAATCCCCTCTGCATCATTAAACATCTAAAACCCGCCAGTCTCACCCCCGATTTTTTGGCCCAATTGCAAGGACTGTTTCATCGCCAAGCAGAGTTTTTAGGGCGATTAACCCACCATGATCAAATGCCCAGTCTGGTGGCATCCTTTGAAATCAATCAGGAATTTTATATCGTCCATGACTATGTGGAAGGCCACACCATGGATCGGGAATTTCTACAGGATTATCGCTGGACAGAAACCCAGGTTACGGATTTATTACGAGATGTCTTAGGTATTCTCTGTTTTGCCCATGCCCAAGGGGTGGTTCACGGAGATTTGAAGCCGGAAAATTTAGTGCGCCGCTACCGGGACAATCGGGTTGTGCTCGTGGACTTTGCAACGGTACGTCAAGTTCAGAAACAGGTGGTGACAACAGATGGTCAGGTTCTAGTCACCATTTCTGTTAGTACTCCAGGCTATACGACGGATACAGCAACAGGAACAGTCACCCCCGACTATAGCCGCGATATTTATGCCGCTGGATTATTGGCCATTCGTGCCTTAACGGGACTGCCCCTAGAAGCTCTAAAAACCGATAAAAACAGTGGTGAAATTATCTGGGAGGCCCAAGCTCTGGCAAATTTTGAACTGGAAGCGTTCATTAGCCGCATGGTGGATCCCGACCCAGAAAATCGCTTTACCAATGCAAAGGAAGCTTTGCGGGGCCTCCTCCATCTCACGGATTTCTATGTACCAGAAAGTGTTCAGTTACAAACCAATGAATTAGAGGTATCGGAAGAAACCCCCGATCCGCCGGCAACGATTACGCCAACCCTACCCAATTCCCTCCATGGGGAACTTCTCTCCCCAGAACAACTGGAAAACCTGGACTCCTGGCTACCCGGTAGTAATGGATCCGCGATCTCAGCTAATCGCCAATCATCTACCCCATCAGTCACCAAAAAAACCTCAACAAAAAAAACATCTGAAAATCCAAGTAATCCCAAAACCCTGTTGTCTCTGATCCAAAATCAGCAGGGATTACTTCTTTGGGGTGGGGCTGGCCTCCTGTTTCTGTTGGGGGCGATCGCCCTGGTGACGGGTTTCAGTGGTTCCCAGGACAATCAATGGCAAACGGTCATGGACCAGGCGAAACAAAAATACATTGCCGGAGAATTTCAAGGCTGTATTGATCTGGCTCAACAAATTCCTGAGGAGGATGGGTTATATTCCCAGGCCCTTACCCTGGTTCAGGACTGTCGTTTGGGCCCGGCCCAGCGGCTGGAACAACAGGGAGATTTGGCCGCAGCCCTTGCAGCCCTAGAGCAGATACCACCAGAGGATCCCGTCTATCGAGCAGCACAGCAGCGGATGGCAGAGTGGTCAGATCAGCTTCTGTCCCAGGCTAATCAAGCCTACCAGGGAGGAGATTTAGACCAGGCTGTGCGTTTAGCCCAAGCCATCCCTGAGCAAAGCCCCACCTATGAAGACACCCAGGCGGCGATCGCCAGTTGGCAAGCAGAAGGGCAACGGAATCAAATTCTCCTCACCCAAGCTCGTCAAGCTTTTGATCAGAGAAATTGGCAAGAAGCGATCGCCTTAACGGAGAAAGTCACCCTCTTGGGCCAACCAGTTCCCGAAGGCTCAGACTATTGGCGACAACACATTGAACCCCTGGTTGTGAATGCCCAAAACCAACTGGCTACCTCCCAAGCCAATCCCGTTGCCCAGCCCGAGTCTACCCCAACACCGGGGTCGGGATCAGGGGCCACCACCGAACCTCCTCCTCCTGAAGAAAGACCCATCCTAGGGGAAACAGAGAACTTGAATCCCCTCGAAACTGGCGAAGATATGCAGCAGCGGCAAGAACCTTAATTAAGATAATGTCCGCAACCACCGATCCAAGTCATTATATGGCACTGAAATCCAACAGAGCTTCCCCCAAGGATTCCAATTGCTCTAGGGATATGATGATTGATTTGGGCCACAAATGTATCAGGGATGGGCCCCACTCGGCGGCTGAGTTGACGCAGAATGAGCGTACAGGCTTCCTCCCGTTGACCCTCTTGCCGTCCTTCTTGCCGTCCTTGTTGGAGAATGTCTTGGTAAATCACAGATTCGCGCATTATCCCCTCCCGAAAAATGGTTTCAATAAGCTCCTTACTGTACTGTAACCCAGCCAATAGTTGAACGATGGTACTGAGTTCTTGGCGAGACTGCTCCGATTCAATTTGACTAATTTGATTAGCGACGGATTGCAATAGGGCTGCTTCGTTTTTTGTTTTCCCTAAGACGGCAAAGGGCAATAGGGCGGGAATATTAAAAAATTGTTTGGGGTCTTCCTCCCAGAGTTTAACTACGCGATAGCGATGGGTCGTCGTCGGCAACTCGAACACATCGGGCACATGAACCCTTGTCCGCCGTAGCAAAATCAAGACCTGGATAATCTCACATTGATAGTTGCGATAGATTCTTAGCCAATAGTCCAGCATCCGCAGAGGCAATGTCGGCTCTGGCTCGACTTGAAATTCTAAATGGAGAATACAGTTCTGGGTTCGTACTAATGTTACGGAATCGGCACGGATCGGTTCCAAGTTCAGTTCTGTTTTCAGGATTGAGACATTTTCCGAGGAATCCTTGAGGAGCCACTGGGTAAAGGCGGTAGGATATTTTTCTGCTAGGTATTTACAAAGGTTGTCGCGCATTTCCCTACTTTAGGCAGGCAGTTGTCCAGAAAATGACCCCACTACCAGGCTTTTGGCTTAAATTTATCATCATTGAGAATCACCATACTATCCCCGGACTGGGCTAGGACAAATAAGCCCTGATGATAGGCATAGCGGGCAACCTCTGGCGGAACGACCATGCCAGCCACGGCTCCCATTAGTTTCATGGATCGATGTTGGGGGGATAAGCGTCTAAATTTGGCAATGCGTTCGAGATGCTCATTCACATCAGTGTGGCTGAGTTTACTTTTGACTTCGACGGCAACGGCTTCATCCCCATTGACCACGAGTAAATCAATTTCTAGGCTATCTTCCCCTGCTTCAATGGTGACATCACTGGCAAGTTGACGCACGGCAATACCCCGCTCTCGAAAGAGACGCACAGCAGCGGGACGGACTTGCCATTCGACAAATTCGCCGAGGCGGTTGCCTAAGTTACCAATTTGTTGATTCACTTGCTGGATTTGGCGATCGGTCTTGCGAGCCTGATCTTTGAGAACTTGCTCCGTTTCCTGAAAGCGGCGTTCTGCTTCCTGGAATCGACGTTCTGCTTCCTGGGATTGCTCCTTGAGAAGCTGCTCTGTTTCTTGAAATCGGCGTTCGGTTTCTTTTTGGGCTACGGCGAGTTCACCCAATAAACGCCACACATCATCGGCAGTGGTTGCCATGGCTTTGACCCTAGATTTTTATGGCTTGTCTATCTTCTAGGATACCTAACGGCACTGCTCCGCTAGGACAGACTCTACGGGTACACCATTAATCTCTAAGACTGTCTCTTCTCCTTCTTCGAGCAATTGACAGAGGCTCTGCTCTAAGGGCATCTCCTCCTCTTCTTGACCTTGCAAAATGGTGGATAGGTTAGAGGGTAGGGGCAAATCTACCGGAGTAAAAATGATCGGGGGTGCAGAACCTGAGCTTGAGCTAGTTGGAGCCATTGGAGGTGCTGGCGAAGATGGTGGAGATGGTACGGCAGGTATATTGATCGTTGGTGCGGTTGAAAGAATCACCGGACTGGATGTAACCGGAGGTAAGGGAGGTGCTGCCACACTATAAACAAAACCATTCCCAGCAAACCCTGATGGTGCGGGATAGGTCGTACTAAACTGTTGTGAGCCTCCCAAGACTGACCAGCCATTGATATTTCCTTCTGGACTGGTGGCATAAACCAGCCAACGTCCCCCTGCTATTAACGCATTCACTCCGGCATTGTTGATAAAGTTTTGGTCAGCAGCCAAGGTAATATCTTGGGTGGCATTGATCGGTTGATTCAGCGTAATATTGCCGGTAGTGGATTGCAACACCACCGTCTGACTATTTTCAATCCCATCTGGATTCACCGTATCCACTGCCAAATCGGTTCCTGTCACCACAGTAATATTGCCTGTAGTATTGGCTGCAATGGTTTGGATTTGATTATTAGGATGATCTAACGTGGTATCGCCTGAACCCGTAATCGCCACGCCTTGTGCAATAATTGGGGCCGTTTGAGTAACCGTTCCACCGGAATTCAGTGTGAGATTATTGGCACCAACATTTAGGGCAGAATTAATTTGAATACCACCGCTACTGTTCCGTAACTGCAAATTGTCATTAAAGGGATGGACAGTTCCAGCAACTTCAATGAGGCCAGTACCATTCTCCGACCCAATCGTGATTAAGCTAAACCCATCTTGAATTTTACTGAGGGCAGTATTGCTAAGATTGAGCGTGCCTGTTGCACCATTACCAATGCCAATCGAGGTTGCCGGATCAAGGGGGCGAATTAGTAAAGTCCCGTTGCCAGTGGTTTCCAGTTGCATCCAATCTAAGTTTTGCCTATCTGCGGTTAAGGTAATCGAGTTGGTGCTAGTGCCTCGAATGACACCCTGTAAGAAATCGCCAGCACCCGAAGTTCCGCCAGAGGTAAAAATACCTGGATCATTATTTGCACTACTACCTGTAACAGAAATATTGCCCCCGCTAATGATTTGTCCGCCCCATTGCTGCAGAATTCCAAAGTTATTTGCCCCACCTGTTGCTTGGGAGTGTCCGGTCAGGTCAACCGTGCCACTGGTACTGGTGATAGTTGCTCCTTTTCCAGTTAGAAATATCCCGTAATTACTGGAACCACCCGTGCCACTTGTGCCGGAATAAATGATGTTACCTGTGGTGGTACGAGTAATCGCATTACTGTTAGTGGCATCGGTATTACTCTCATGATAAACACCATGATTTCTACCATTGTCACCCATCCCACCCTGGCCCGTTAGCGAAATTTGACCGCTGCCACTCTCGATCAGGGTTGTTGTATTTGCAACCCCATTGCCGAAGTAAATGCCGTGATTCCGTTCAGAGCCAGTTCCCACTGTTCCACCTTTACCCAGGTAGGTAATGCTTCCAGAACTGCTTATAACTTGGGAACCGCCAGTTTGACTAATGCCACGATTCCCAGAGCCGATATTGCCCCCGCGTCCTGAAAGGTTGATATTCCCACCTGTAGTCGTCAGATTGGCATTATTTAAGTTGATGCCAACAAAATTTCCGCTAGCTGGAGTTGCCCCTTGGTTAGCATTGAGAGTGATGCTACCATTTCCAGTAGAAATATTGCTACTCGTTAATGCAATCGAGCGGTCAGCATCAAGTAAGACATTCTGATTGGTTGTGGTAATGCTGCTGCCAGAGTTGCCAATAATGTTCTGCCCGGCCTGTAAGGTGATGCTGCCTGCTGTTTCTGTAGTATTTCCCGTGGATAAGTTGCCGTTGAGATTGATTGTGCCTGTACCTGTGGGCGTGCGAATTAATACATTGTCCTGAAATGCCGCCGTCCGAATATCAATATTTCCGCTGCCAGTTGCGCTACCAATCGTGATTTGACTAAATCCATCCCCTAAGCGGTTAATTTCGGCAGTATCCAGGTTAAGGGTTCCCATTGCCCCGTCGCCAATGCCAATCGTGGTGCTTGCGGTTACGGGTTGAATAAACAGTTGACCATTGGTGCTTTGGACTGTGCCAGAGAGTAAATCAAGTTCATTCGTATTGAGCGTTATGGTGCCACCACTCCCTGCTTGAATCGCTCCAGTTGTGTTGGAATTCAGGGTGATTTTGCCAGCAGCTCCAGTGGTAATAGTAAGAGGGGCATTGGCGGCTGTTGCGCGAACACGGGATGGATTGACCGGTGAAGGATTTATCAAGTTGAAGTTACGTCCGGCCGTGGCCTGGAAACCATTGGCCCCGGTTGCCGTTAACCAAGTCGTGTTTTGTACCGTAATATCTCGATCTGCATTCAAAATAATTTGTGATGCTGTAATATCTCCATACTGATTGGTAAAGGGCTGTGTTCCGAGAATAATATCTTCACCCGCATCGAGCGTAACAATATTACTCGGGCCAATGGCTTCAAACGGAGAATTAGTAGCTCCAGCGATGACGTTAATTGTGCCGCCAGCGGTTAAAGTAACATTTCCTGGAGTCCGAATCCCACGGGTTGTATTGACAGTACCCACGGTAAAACTATCGGCATCGGTATAACTAATAGCTCCAGTGGTATTGCTAGCCAGGGTGGTGATGTTATTACTCGTATTGGTCAGGGTAAAGGTACCAGCCCCTAAAAGTTCTAAACCATTGGCAGTAATCACTCCTGTTCCATTTTGAGTCACATTTCCCGCTGCATTGAGGGTAATGTTGCCTGTTGAGGTTAAGCCTGTTGTATTAACGGTGCCAATTGCAAATCCATCGGCATCCCGGAAACTAATGGCTCCGGTGGTATTGCCTGCCAAGGTGGTGATGTTGTTACCGGCATTCGTCAGGGTAAAAGTACCAGCCCCTAAAAGTTCTAAACCATTGGCGGTAATCACTCCTGTTCCATTTTGAGTGACACTTCCCCCGGCATTGAGGGTGACATTCTCCCCAGTATTGATGGTGTTGTTAATAGCAATGTCATGAGTACTGTTTAAAACAACTGGGCCAGTGGTTGAACTTAAGGGGCTATTGACAATCACACTAGAACCAGCCGTCAACCCATTATTCGTGGCTGTAATCCCGTTGGGAGCCGTGATTCGGTTCAAGGTAATATTGCCCGTTTCGGCGGCGGTGCCAGTTCGTCCATCTCCTGTGCTAATGGTGGCTGTTAAAGAACTAATCGCTGATGGGAGGATGGTACTACCAAATGTAATAAACGCAGGCCCATTGTCGCGATTCGCAGCAATGACACCATTTGCATTGGATTCATTAGCCACTAAAACGATATTGAGATTTGGTTGAGAAAACGAAATGTTAAAGTTAATGGAGCGTCCGGCCTGGAGTGTTAGAGTACCATTAGCCGGATTTAAAAAAGTATATCCATTGTTTGGATCAATAGAGATAATATCATTGTTCGCTTGTAGCGTTACGCTTGCTGTCGTCAGTGCATTCGCTAAACTAAAAATCGTGATTGTGACATCATCTGCTGGATTATTGGCAAACAAGAGGTTTGTCACAGAAGAAGGTGGGCCGCTTGGCTCTATGGATATATTTTTGGGATCAAGCAAGAGGGTTCCGGTTTGTCCCAGAGTTGCACGTAGATCCGTCATACCGTCATAAACAAGACGTTCTCGACCCGAAACTTCGGCAAAGCCGCCATCGCCACCTAATATCCCGCCTTGGGCTGAAATAAATCCATGAAAGATGGTGCTGTTATCCGCCCAATTAATCACCGTGCCGCCCTGACCTTGAGTTACTGCATCGGCATTCATGACGGTGTTGTTGTCCACATACAGGTGTTGGGCATTGAAACTACTATCTAAGCGACCTGTGCCTGCACTATCCCCTAGATAATCTCCACCTCCCAAGATGGTGCCGCCCCCCGCACCTCCAGAGGCATTCAACTGGGCATTCACAAAGGCAACATTAGAGCCAAGAACATTAATCTGTCCCCCCACTCCCTCAGGACTCGACACATCCATCGTGCCACTAGCAACCGTCGTTGCCCCCTCCACTGGCATATTCACCTTACTGGGGTCATGCACCAAGCTAATCGAGCCATCGGGATTATGTACCACACTATTGACCCGTGGACGATCTGTTCCCCCCGTAATTAATCGGGGTAAGTCAACGGCTTCAATCACCCCATCTTCGGGAATCCGATCCGCCGGAATCTCTAAACTGAGGATCATTCCCTCCTGGGAAATCCGTACCATTCCCGTCTCTGGAACCGCCTGAATTGTGATCCGTCCCCCCGGAGCCGATAGGGTTCCTGTATTGAACACCTGATGACCCATCAATGTTAAATTTTGCGCTGGGCCAACGGCTAAATTCCCTTCATTGACGATAATTCCCGTGCTTAAAAACTCAAACCCGGTGGGGTTCCCGACGAGGTTGGCGTAGTCATTAAACCCATTAATGTCAAAAACGCCGCCGTCAAAATGTACTCGATGAGCCGTTGAGGCATGGAACGCTGCCGGTACGTTTAACTGGGCATTGGGCCCGAAAACAATTCCTGCTGGATTGAGCAAATAGAGGTTGCTATTGCCTCCCGTTACCTGAATTAAGCCATTGATATAGCTGACATCGCCACCATTCACGCCCGCCAGGATATTTTGAACCTTGGAATTGGATAAAAAATTAGCAATCTGACCATCACTAAGACCAAATTGCTTAAAAAGGTGAAATAAATTTTTGCCATCTCTGGAAAACGCACCACCGCCAATATCAAACTGCTGACCATTTACGGTAACGGTTGTACCTGTGCCTCCAACGGCTGGTGTAATCTGGGCGATCGCAGGTAAGGGAAGAAGACAACCCAACACGGCAAGAGGAGCAAACCATCGACGGATGATGTTAAACATTTTTTTTGGCAGAAAATGTAGGCAGAAAATGAGATGTGAATCAGTATGGCAGGGGGATTTTTAACTGTCAAGAATTCGTTATATTTCTTTTAATTTATAGTCATATGGGCACCTCGATTAATTCAAAATTCGGGGCGATCGCAAACGAAATTTCAATGATTTCAGCCTCTATTTTTGGCAGATCGAGCAATTTTTCGAGGTGCCCTAAAGGGACTGAAGATCGATAAAAAGGTATGAGGCTAAAGAATAGCCACCATCACCACTAGCTTTAATGGGTGAAAATAGATCAGCCTAAAAATTCGTCATACTTTGACAAAGGAAATATAATGGCGACCATTCGTACAGTTTCAGGTAACCCTGAGGATGTTTGGGATGAGTTGGATTGGCAAGACATGAGTTCTGCCGAGCAGGCTCTATGGGAAATATTAGGGTGGGATGAATCGAGTTGGAATGAAGAAACAGATCCACCCGAGTCCAGTGATCAGTACTGGGAAGATTTAAGTTCCGAAGAGCAGGCAGCCGCCAAAAAACTGGGGTATACCCAGGAACTTTGGGATGAGGAGTAACCAACGAATTTTCGGCATCTTTTTCCGGCCACAATCTATCCTTACCCGTTTAACACTTGGGTTGACTCAATAGGGTAATGTCACTAAAAAAGTTGTTCCCTGTTCCATCTGACTATCCACACTGATCTGGCCGCGGTGTTCATGGGCAATACTCTGGGCGATCGCCAGGCCCAGGCCCGTACCTTCACTACTGGTTTGATTCCAACGATAAAAGCGATCGAAGAGATGGGGTAAAGCCTCTGTTGGAATACCGGGGCCACTGTCTTTACAGCAAAATTCATAGCTCTGCCCCGTGGCTTTGAGGCTGAGGCTCACCTGCCCCCCCGACGGCGTGTATTGGAGGGCATTACTGATGAGATTACTTAGCATCCGACTGAGGTGATCCCCATTTCCCTGGATCAGGAAAGCCGTATCCGGTGAATCCGTTGGGGCATCTCCAATATCAAGGGATAGCTTAATCCCTTTAGCCGCAGCGATCGCCCCCTGTTCTTCTAGGACAGCCATCAGTAGGGCATCGAGGGGGCACCATTCCCAGGTTTGGGGAATCACACCGCTATCTTGACGCACCAGAAACAATAAATCATCCACTAAACGACCCAGGCGGCGAGTTAACCGCTCAATCACCTGGAGTTGCTGCTGTTGTTGCACGGGATCCCCTTGAGCTAGGGCGACCTGTACATTGGTTTGAATCAGGGCAATGGGATTGCGTAGCTCGTGGGAAACATCGGCGGAAAATTGTTTGAGGTAGGCATAGGATTCCCGAATGGGTTCCATGGCTAAACGGGAGAGAAACCAACCACTGATTCCCACTAACGTCACCATCACCAACAGACCAATGCCCAACTCCAGGAGTAGATCCTGACTAGGGCGGGTTACTTCAAACCAGGGATGGCTCACCCGTAAATAGCCGATCACCCGATCCTCCAACATTAAGATCGTCGTCATTTGTCGCAACCACCGATCGTCATCCCGATCATCCTGTGCCAGGGAGCGATCGCCAGGAATACGAACGGTTTGGGCAACTTTAGTTAAATTGAGGGGAATATTTAATGGCTCGGAAAAGGTAGACCAGCGTAAGTCTTGCGTGGGACTAAATCCTTCTAAATCAATGTGATCCTCTTCTAGGGCAGCATTGGCAATGGGATTACTCCCCAGACTAATTTGCCAGTTGATTTGCTCAGGTCGCTGAGGTTCAACCACTAGGGAACGAGTCACCACCTCAATCACATGGCTGAGGGTATCATCCACCCGATCTACTAGGGTGATGCGGACATAGAAGAAAAAGCCACTGGCAAAAACCAGCAGGAGCAGGGCCGTAATGGCAGTGTACCAAAGGGCCAAGCGTCGCTGGGTGGAACGAAACATTTGAATGATTTTTCCCTGAACGATCTACGAACGATCTACCGCTATCAACATCTGTCCCGGTACTTCTATCACGTATGTCTCTCCATCACTTACAAAAATAAACTCCCCAAAACTTACATAGTAGTAATTTTACATAGTAGTAATTTTCGCTTCATCTGGGACTCATCTTCAAGGCCGATCATAAAACTATGACGCATTACGAATTCCTCGGAGAACACCTATGAAACGCTTCAAACATCAGTTTATTTCAGCCCTTGTCCTCTCAAGTCTATCTTTGGCATTACCGGCGAAGGCCATAGAATTCCCTAGTGGTGAAACTGCCTTTGCAAGCCCTCCTGCCCTAGTGAGTGCCATCACTCCCACCAATGAGCGTGGTATTTGGGGCCCAACCTACTACTTCACACTCACTGTTCCTGAGACAGCGGGAGTACCCGTTCAGGCAGTCAAAATTAGCCAAGGAACCAATCAAGAAACTATTCATTTTATTGGCCACGAAAGTCGGGCCTTCCAGGGAACTCGCCAGGCCCAGGGAACTTCGATTCCACTCATGAGTATAGGCGGCCCAGATTTAGATCCCCAGGAAACCCTAGTGGTATTTGAGCAGCCCATCATGCCAGGTAGTACGGCCACAATTGCCCTCAAAGCTCAGCGGAATCCCGAATTTTCTGGAACCTATGTGTTAGGAATGACAGCAATTCCCGTAGGGGACAATGGTCGGCCCCAGTTCCTTGGCTATCAACAAATTTCAATCTACGGCGATCTCTAGTTGTTCCTGTTAGCTAGTTGTTCCTGTTAGGGACTATTTCCGCCCATTAGTTTCATATCTTCAATCCTCTCTTCGATCCTCAAACATCTTTTATCATTAGCTCAGAATCTATCCTTGGTTCTTGAGCTATTTTTCTAGCTAATCACGTAGAACATAGCCTACACCACGAATGGTATGGATTAAGCGTTGAGGATTTTTTGCTTCTAGTTTAATTCGTAAGGCACGAATATATACTTCAATAATGTTTGACTCTCCCATAAAGTCATATTTCCATACATGCTCTAAAATTTGATCACGAGTCATGACTTGGCGAGGATGGCGAAGAAGAAATTCTAGGAGATCAAACTCTTTTGCCGTTAGATCAATGGGTTGATCGGCTCGGTAAACTTCACGGGTTAGACAGTTTAATCGTAAATCTTCAAATTCATAGGTTTCAGGATCACTTGATTCGTTGCGCCGCAGTTGTGCCTTTACCCGTGCTAATAATTCTTCCATGCTAAAGGGCTTGGTTACATAGTCATCGGCTCCAGCATTCAGGCCTGTGACGCGATCGGGAATATCGTCCTTTGCCGTTAGCATGATAATGGGAATTTTCTCCCCGGTACTGCGTAGACGTAAACAGAGATCTAAGCCAGAAACACCGGGCAACATCCAATCTAAAATTAGTAAATCTGGTTGGAGGTTGCGGGCTTGGACTAAGCCATCCATTCCGTTGGCCACTGTTGTTACGGTATAGCCTTCGAGCTTTAATTCAGAAGAAATGAAGCCAGCCAATTTGGGATCATCTTCAATGACAAGGATGTGGTGGGTCATTTAGGGGGTATCCAAATAGGGATCATGATTGTAAAAATACTGCCTTCCTGGGGGCTAGATCGCAGGGTAATGCGGCCCTGCATTCCTTCGACTAAGCTTTTGGCGATCGCCAGGCCCAAACCAGTACCATCCCGTGAGCGGGTCATGGATTCATCTACCCGGTAGAATCGTTCAAAGATCCGTTGCTGATGGGGGAAGGGAATACCAATGCCATGATCTTGAATATGAATGAGGGCCCATTTTTCCTTTTTTTCTAACACCAAGTCAATGGGTTCCTCTGGTTCAGAATATTTAATCGCATTATCGACTAAGTTAATAAGCACCTGTTGTAGTCGATCTTGATCGGCACAGACGACAATATCTTCTTGAGTGATTAATAAATTGATTTGACGATGACTCACTTTTTGACTCATGGCAGCAACTTCAGCAACCAAGGTATTCAAAATCACTGGGGCAAGCCGAAAATGTAAATGGCCGTTATCAACTCGCGCAAGATCCAGTAAATCCTGAAGCATACGGATGGTGCGTTCGGTTTCTGCGGTTGCCGTTTCCAGGGCGTGTTGTTGATAGGTGTTCAAATTTGTACCCCGATGGAGTAAGCTTCTGAGGTAGCCGACGACAACGGTGAGGGGGGTTCGCAATTCATGGGATACATTACCAACAAATTGCTGTTGTTGCTCCCAAGCCCCGGATAGGCGAAATAACATTTCATTAAATGATTTGGCTAGGCCTAAAATTTCATCGGGGGCGCGATTGAGTTCTAGTTTGGCTCCCTTCAAGTCATCGGCGGAAATAGCACTGGCAACCTGGCTCATCTGCTCTAGGGGTTCCATGGCTTTACAAATTCGTTTGGAAATGGCCGCAATCAGAATGGCGATCGCCAAGAAACTCACCCACAGGAGTCGCCATAGGCCGGCATTTAATTTTTGTTGATCTTCAGTAATGTCTTGCACCAGGTAAAGTTTGCCAAAGGATTCCCCGGCTAAATTCAAGGGGGTTCCACACAACACAATATCGCGATCGCCAAAACGAACCACTTGGGGACGTTCAGGAATATTAGCCAAGGTATGTACCTGACGAATCGTTGGGGAGGCCGGTTCAAGATGGGGAGAATGGGCTAACAGGTTTCCCTCTGGACTTTCCACCCAAATGGCTAATCCGGGGCTGGCCACTCGATGAATCGTTTGTTCTAAACCGGTTTCCACTTGGTCAAAGTCACTATAAAGCTCCAATTGCTCTGGAAAACGCATGGCAATGTATTCTAGGGTTTGTTTGTGGCCAGCTACCAGGTTTTGCTCTAGTTGCCAACCCGCCCAAACCGTGACACTACCCAGGCCAAGAATCGACAGGATGACGAGTTCTAGGGTCAGCCTAAATTGCAAGGAGGAGGTAGAAAGTTGCCTACGGGAAAAACGGCGAAGGATACTGGAAAGGATCGGATGCATAGGATAGGTTCAAGATTTTTGATTCTACTGTATAGAATTTTGCCCTAGGGTGAATGACTCGGGACTAAAGCTAAGATGAATTTTCGCTGAAAATGTGAAGGACGCACCCGATGGGTTTTGACTATGAATTGGGTGAACTGGGGTGGCGACATCGAGGGGAAGGTTTTTTATCTGTTCCCTAGGCGATCTTCATCTGAGACTCATCTTCCTTGAATTTAATAGAGCCTAAGGGAGCTTAGACAGGATTGTGGCGATCGCAGGTTCTTGGCTCCCCCATCACTCACGTATATTTTTAGTTTGAGGAACCCCATTGATGAAAATTCGATATTTTTCGTTTCTCGTCCTAGTCTCCCTTTTAGGTCTGGGTGGCTTTACCGCCTGTGGCAATCCCTCTGCCTCCACCGATGAAACGTCAACCATTTCCCAGGCCGATCCCTGTGCATCAAAGGATCCCTGCGCTGGTAAAGACCCCTGTGCCGGAATGAACCCCTGTGCATCAAAGGATCCCTGCGCTAGTAAAGATCCCTGTGCCGGTAAATCCATTGGTGGCCCCCTTGCGGCCCAGGTTCAGGGTAAACCCGTTGTCGTCGATATTTTTGCCACTTGGTGTCCGGCCTGTACAAACATTGCCCCCACCTTAGAAACCCTGAAAACGGATTACGGAGATCAAATTACGTTTGTGGTATTAGATGTGAGTAATCCTGCCACCACCGCCGCAGCGGAAGCCAAGGCCAAAGAACTCGGGTTAAGTGACTTTTTGGCTGCCAACAAAACCCAAACAGGCATGGTGACAATCATTGAACCAGAAACCGGTCGAATTCTGGCCCAACACCGCAATAATCCCAACCTGGCAGATTACACCAAGGTACTTGACACTGCCACCACCCAGTAACCGCCTGTTACCCACGTAAACCTGAACACGTAAACCTGAACTTGCTTCCTAACTTCCTTGATTCGTTGCCGATGTGCCCTTCCATCTAGGACTCTATTTATGATACCTCCTCCAAAATCTTCCCCTGAAGAGGCGATCGCCCCTCACACCTCACCCCCCTCCAAAGCCTCTAAAACCAAACAAAAATGGATTCTTTATGGCGGTCTAGGATTACTGGCCCTAGTCCTAGTGATCACCCTGGGTTCAACCCTTGGCCACCCCCTAGAGCGGGCCATTTCAATCGTGGAAAACTCCTACCAGAAGTGGTTCGATCAGCAGGATACCACCAATCCTTTAGTGCTATTGCCGCTGGCCTTTTTAGGGGGCGTATTGGCCAGCATCTCACCTTGCATCCTGGGTCTTTTACCCGTCAATTTGAGTTACATTGGTACCCTGAAAATTAAATCTCGCTGGGATGCCTTCACAAAAGCAGGCTTATTTGTTTTAGGTGCTGTAACCATCTTGAGCTTATTTGGACTAGTCTCCTCCTTTGCTGGAGCCGTGATGGTGGAATATCGGGGCTATATCAATATTACGGTGGGACTCATTATGGCGGTGATGGGACTATGGCTCATGGGAGTTATCCAGATTCCGTTGCCGCAATTAAATCTGAATTTACCCCAAAAAGCTGGCCCCTACGGCGTGGGTCTAACCTTTGCTCTAGTGAGTTCCCCCTGTGCCAGTCCCGTCCTCTTTGCCGTTTTAGCGGCGGCGGCAGCTACCGGTTCCCAACTATTAGGCACACTGACGATGGTGAGCTACGCCTTGGGATATACCATTCTTATTTTCTTAGCCAGTCTTTTTACGGCCCTAGCTAAACAGAGTAATAAATTACTCAAGCATTCGGAAACAATTATTCGTTTAGGAAGTATCGCCTTAATCATGACCGGGGCATACTACCTGTTCACGGGAACCAAATGGTTTATGGGAGTTTAGTTTTATGTTTGAACCGATTTCAGATACTGCACCACCAATGAAGGGTCAAAAGTTGCTAGCCCACCTGCAACAAACAACCGATCAGCCAATTTTGGTGAAATTTGTGGCCCCCCACTGTGCCGCGTGTAAAACCCTAGCCCCAGTGTTAGAGCAACTGATGGAGCAACACCAGGATAATCTCCATCTAGTAACGATTGACATCACCCAGGAGCCAGAATTAGCCATGGATTTAGGGGTACGCACAGCCCCCACTGTGGTGCTATTTGCAAAGGAAACTCTGCGGGGTAAAGTGGATGGCTTAAAACCTAAAAACGTGTACTCAGACTTAGTGGAAGCCCTGTTGTGATTTTTAATGTGATGAGGTCAAACAACCTTTGCGATAAATCGTTGCAGTGATTGAGGGTCATACCCATGAAATGTCTATTTAGAAAACTACTGATTGGTAGCTCCATATCCATGTTTTTTCTCATTCTTTTTAGCCTTCGTTTTGGGGAACAGACTAAGTTTGAATTAACAAGTCATGGACAAGAAAATTTCAACTTGAGTCAAGCCCAGCCAACAACGCCGAGGATTCATCCACGGGATCTGCTAGAGGGCGGCCCCCCCAAAGATGGGATTCCCAGTATTGATACCCCACGGTTTGATACGGCCCAGACAACCCCTTTCTCCCCGAAAGAACTGGTAATTGGTGTGGTGGTCAATGGTGAAGCCCGCGCCTATCCCTTTGGTATTCTCAACTGGCACGAAATTGTCAATGATCGGGTCGGAGATGTCAATATTACGGTTTCCTACTGCCCCCTATGTGACACAGGCGTTGTTTTTGAGCGTGGTAACACCACCTACGGCGTATCGGGTAAATTATTTCAAAGTTGTTTGGTGATGTACGACCGTGAAGATGATACATATTATGCCCAACCTTGGGCCTTGGGGATTATGGGCCCGGAGGTGAATCGTTCCCTAGCCCGCATCCCCGGAGTGAAAACCACCTTAAAACAATGGTTAGCCCAGCACCCAGAGAGTCAAATTCTATCCACAGAAACGGGTTATCAACGGGATTACTTTCGCTATCCTTACCGAGATTACTACACCAGTAGCCAACTCATCTTTCCTGTCCGCAATCAAGGCCAGCGGGACTTACACCCCAAGGCAATTGTCAGTTATATCTGGGAGGCAGATCAGCAGACACCCACAAACGAATTTTCGGGAGCTAGTCATCAATTTTCCCATGGTGAATTAAAGCAGGTGGGAACGCAAGTGATTGATTTTAATGGCCGTCAGATTCGGGGGCGTTGGCATCCCCAGAAGGAAACCGTCATTGTTGAAGAATTAGATGGAACGGTCATTCCAAGTACGACAGCCTTTGCATTTGTTTTCCCAGCATTTTTTAACTAAGTTTTTCAAGGTTTTTTAAGGCTTTTCAAGTTTTTAGTTTGTCTAAAGTTCTATACCCACGTTGGAGTATTCTATGAGTTTTGCCACTGATTTAGCGACCCTGACCCAGAATATGCAACAGCAAATACCCACGGAGATCAAAGAAACCATGATGTCAGCCATGGCCGATCTGATGAATTCAGGGTTGGGCGATCGCGCCCTAGGGATTGGGGATGGCATTCCCCGGTTCAGTCTGCCCAACGCATTGGGGGAAGTTGTCAATATTCAAGACTTACTCAACCATGGCCCTGTGATTATCTGCTTCTATCGGGGCGGCTGGTGTCCCTACTGCAACCTAGAATTACATGCCCTTGAGCAAACCCTGCCCCAATTCAAAGCTTTGGGTGCTAACCTAGTTGCAATTTCTCCCCAAACCCCAGATCACACCCTTTCTACCGTCGAAAAACAACAACTTTCCTTTGAGGTCTTGAGCGATCGCGGTAATCAGGTGGCGCGTCAATTTGGTCTAGTCTTTACCGTGCCGGAGATATTACGGCCGATTTACCAGCAGTTTGGTATTGATCTACCCGCTGCCAATGGAGATGTTTCCTTTGAGTTACCCGTAGCTGCCACCTATGTGGTTAAGGCAGATGGCACGATCGCCCATGGATTTGTGAACGTGGATTATACCCAGCGTCAGGATCCTCAAGAGATTTTAGCTGTGTTGAAAAAAGTCTAGGCTCCCACAGATTCCTTGGCGGCATAGAGAACTTCCACATTGATTTGGCTAATGCCGCGATCGCGGGCAAATTTTTCCGTGTTCCGTTTCACCTTGCCGCGGACAAAACCAGGAATCTTATTGAGTTCCGCTAGACCATCCTCAGTCCAGGCCAGATCCGACTCCGCTGAGATGCCCTTATGAATCACCTCTTTCGTATCATGCCCGCCAAAGATTTCTAAAAGGTGATCTTCCATGCCCAGGGTAAAGGAGTTGTAGATCAAATCCACCAGTTGGTTGGTTCCTTCGTAGCCTAGGTAGGGGCGATAGCCAATGGGGAAGTTTTGAATATGAATGGGGGCGGCAATCACACCACAGGGAATATTTAAGCGTTTGCCCACATGACGCTCCATCTGGGTACCAAAGATGGCCGAAGGCTCTACCCGGGCGATCGCATCGCCAACTGCACCATGATCATCTGTAATCAATACCTCGTCACAGAAGTCTTGCACCTGCTCCTTGAACCAGTCGGCATCGTATTTACAATAGGTTCCGGCCCAAACCACATGGATGCCCATCTCCCGCGCGAGAACTTTGGTCAGGGCAGCGGCATGGGTATTATCGCCAAAGACCACCGCCTTTTTGCCCGTCAAATTTTGGCAGTCAATGGAGCGGGAAAACCAAGCGGCCTGAGACACATGGGTCGTTTGTTCTTCAATGAATTTTTCATAATTGGCATCATGGCCCCGTTGATTCAAAATGCCTTGGATCGCCCGAATGCAGCGCGCCGTTTCAACCACTCCCATGGGGGTAATATCCACGTAGGGCATATCAAAGTTTTTTTCTAAGTAGCGGGCGGTCATGCCACCAATTTCCCGGTAGGGGACTAGATTAAACCAGGCTTGGGGCAACTTGCACAGTTCGGTAACGGAGGCTCCATCGGGAATAACGGCATTGATCTGAATTCCCATATCCGCCATTAGTTTTCGCAACTCACGGCAGTCATGCTGGTTATGAAAGCCAAGGGTCGTAATCCCAATAATATTGACGCTGGGCATTGCGGTTTTGGCTTGGGGTAGGGTGCCCTCTTTCGCTGCCTTATCCAGGTAGTACTGAACAATTTGATCTAGGGTGCGATCGGCGGCCTGGAGTTCATTCACCCGGTAATGGTTCACATCCGCCAGAATGACATCGGATTGGGTGGTTAAACTGGCTCGACTGACAAAGTTTTCCAGATCTTCTTGCAAAATACTAGAGGTACAGGTGGGGGTGAGGACAATCAGATCCGGGTGTTCCTCGGCATCCTTGCGGGTAATATTGTCTACGACCTTTTCCTGGGAGCCACGGGCTAGGACATGGCGATCGACAATACTGGTCGTTACCGGCGTAAAGTTCCGCTCCCGCTCTAGCATCGATCGCATCACATTGAAATAGTCATCCCCAAGGGGAGCGTGCATGATCCCATGGACATTTTGAAAGGAACTGGCAATGCGGAGCGTACCTATGTGGGCCGGGCCAGCATACATCCAGTAGGCTAATTTCATGCTTCAACTCCTAAACCAAGTGAGGATCAAATATAAATAAATGGGGATAGCTAGGCAGATCCTACCAAGGCCCTGTTACCAAGGTGGGAATATTACAGTGTTGATCGTGTTTCGTGATATTTCTTAATTTTAGGGATTGTAAATCTAGGGTTTGGGGGATGGGCAGATGGCCGTGAGTAATGATCTAACTATTCAGGTGATAATATTACTGGGCATTTTGCTGGGAAGTTGTGGGGTTGCTCCCATTCCCAAGCCCCAGTTAGGCAGCGATCGCGACTTGGATTTTAGTCAGCTAGAAACCTATTTGGCCGCCAAAAATTGGCAAGAGTCCGATTACGAAACCTATACCCTGATGGCGGCATCCCTGGGAAAACGAGTCCCGATAGTAGAGCCATTGGAGCCGTCAGATCTATTAGAACTTCCCTGCGCCGATCTCAATAGCCTGGATCAATTGTGGCATTATCACAGTAACGGACGATTTGGCTTTACGATCCAAAAAAATAACTATGTTGCTGCGGGGGGGAGATTAAAGGCAACATCTTCATTGAGTACGGATCGGTTGGTTAATTTTACAGATCGCATTGGCTGGTATAGCCAGCCACTTAAACGCTTTGTCTCCTATCGGGATGCTGATGTCACCTATCGAGAGGATCCCGACTTCTTGCCTCCAAAGGGATTTTTGCCCTTTGTCTGGTGGGCGGCAGGTGTGCGGGATGTTTTTTTAAGTGGTGGGGGTGGCCAATTAGTGGAAGTAACGCCAGAACTTGCCAGTCATTTATTTTCCCGCTTAGATGAGTGCCAAACTTCGCCATAATGCCTGTGGATCCAAATCACATCGGGTCTGGAAAAATGCGGCTATAATAGCCCAAATGATCTAAAGGAAACCTTTTCCGGGGGAATTCATGACCTTAACACCCCACACGATTGGGGACGAACTTAGTCTCACCCAGTTTCAAGATAATCAAGAACAACTGGTTGAAGAACTGGTGGAAATTGGGGTTGCCCTATCCGCCACCCAAGACCTAGGTACCTTACTCAATCTGATCCTATCCAAGAGTCGTGAAATTACCTGGAGTGATGCCGGTAGCGTCTTTTTGATTGATCGGGAGGCTGATCCCCCCTGTCTCTGGTTTAAGACGGCCCAAAATGACAGTTGTGCTACCCCCACTCTCCTTGAGTTTTCCATCCCCCTCAGCTATGAAAGTTTGGTGGGCTATGTGGCCCTCTCCGGTGAGACCTTAAATATTAGTGATGCCTATACCCTGACGGGGGAGGAAACCTATCAGTTCAATCGCTCCCTAGATGATAACCTGGGCTATCGTACCCGTTCCGTGCTAGTGGTACCGATGCAAAATATCCAGGGCCAGGTGATTGGCGTTTTGCAGTTAATTAATCGGAAAACAAATCCGCGCATTAAAATCACACCGGAAAATGCCACGGTTGTCACCCAGGCCTACAGTCCTTCCGAAGAACGAATCCTGCGATCGCTGGCCAGCCAAGCAGCTGTTATTTTAGAGCGGAATCATTTACTCGATAGCATTGAAAACCTATTTGAAGGGTTTGTTACCGCATCCATCCAGGCCATTGAAGCTCGGGATCCCACCACCTCAGGACATTCCGAACGGGTAGCAGCCCTCACGGTCTATCTGGCGGAACGATTAAATGGTGTGTCCTCAGGGCCCCTTCATAATGTTGTCTTTAGCGATCGCCAACTCCAAGAAATTCGCTATGCCGCCCTCCTCCATGATTTTGGTAAAGTAGCGGTTCCCGAAACGATCCTAAATAAAGAAAAGAAAATTTTTCCCGAACAACTTGAAATTATCCGGCAGCGATTTGCCCTAGTGCGACGCACCCTGGAGATGGACTGCACCCAAGCCAAGCTGGATTATGCCCTGAAACATCCCCATCGCCATGACTCAGGCGAAGAAGACCCCTGTGATCACTGTGCCTATTTCCGTGAACTTGATCAAACCCTAGCCCGTCAATTGCATCTTTTAGACGACTACTGGCAGATACTAGAGCAGGCCAATGAACCCAAGGTATTAGAGGAAGAACCCCTGGCCCGTCTCAAGGATATGACCCAGTTTTTCTACCGAGGTATTGATGGCCAAGCCTATCCCCTGCTCACTGTGCCCGAACTAGAACAATTAATGATTCGCCGTGGCAGTTTGACCCAGAAAGAACGGCAGATGATTGAATCCCATGTTACCTATACCTATAAATTTTTGTCCCGCATTCCCTGGACGGATCATCTCAAGGATGTTCCCATAATTGCCTATGGCCACCATGAACGCTTGAATGGTGGTGGTTATCCGCGCGGGATTGGCCAGGCTGAGATTCCCATTCAAACCCAGATGTTGGCAATTGCTGATATTTATGATGCCCTTACCGCCAGCGATCGCCCCTACAAGAAGAGTTTACCCGTCTCCCGTGCCTTGAGTATTCTCCGGCAAGAAGCTGCGGACTTTAAGGTGAATAGCGATCTGGTGCAACTGTTTGAGCAACAGCAAATTTTCCGAATTTTAGGACATATTCTTGATCAATGATTTCTGATAACTAGGCATGAATGTCCTAGCGATCGCTGCCAAAGTAAAACCCAAGCACTGCCCCAATTAGCCCAGTTTGGGATGCAATCAGTAGGGTAATAATATCCTTGGCGTAGGTATAGGTGATCTGTCGATCCTCATTGGCTTGAATGGGAATCACCAACAATAGAATCATAATAATAATTGCACTGGCATTAATCGCAATCAGTAGGAAAAATAACATCCAGGCCAACTTGGCCCGGGCGCGATCGCGGTCAGGTTCGCTACTTTTGAGAGGTTCCCTGTCAGCCAGATAGACATTCTCTGGGCTAGATAGCGGTTCTGATTCAGATAGAGGTAATGGCGATTCAGGGTGGGGAGATTGAATTTGTGACACAGTATATTCCTTGAATTCCTTGATTGCCGGCGATCGCTACCCAAGGCTGTTGAACTCTGACCGATATTTTACCGTTCCACTCCATCCCTCCATCGCGCCACGTTTGATTTCCAACGCCATAAACACCTCATCGGGCACTGGATACTCACATCCTAACCCCTTCTCTTTAGCTGGCCTAAATCCAAATCGCCGATAGTATTCTGGATATCCTAGTACAACAACCGCACTAACTCCTAGGCGATCGCACTCTTTTAAGCCATGCTGAATCAGCAATGACCCAATTCCTTGCCGCTGATAGTCAGGGAGTACGGCCACGGGTGCTAACCCAAGCACCAAAACGTCATCTAAGTTATTGACGCCAGCTCCAGCAATGGTAACAGGACTGAAAAAAATGTGGCCAACAATTTGTCCGGATTTAACAGCAACAAAGGAAAAAGTAAACGCAACACCGCGCAACATATCAACCAAGTTGGCCTCGCCCTCTCGCCCAAAGGCTGCCACATTTACCCGGCGAACTGCTGGGATGTCCTCTGATTTCTCTGCTCGAATTTTTATAGGGCTTAGTTTAATCAATTAATCGTCATCTTGAATGCTATTTAATGGGTATCAGTTCTTCAATCCGGAAGCAGAGAAATCAAGCCTAAACAGTTTTTCTGCGTTCGTTTGGTAAATCTTGCGCCTCTCTTGGTCAGAAATCATCACACTGTCCAGGAAGGAAACAGCTTCTTCAATGGATTCATAAGGATAATCGGCAGCAAATAGAAGGGCATCGGAGCCAAGCACATCTAAGGCATGACGCAAAGCCGGTGGGGAACAGACGCCGCTAGTGGTAATGACAAAATGCTCCTTAAAATATTCGCTAGGGAGGCGAGGCATTTTCTGAACCGCGCCAATTTTCACCTGGAGCAAGTAGCGGTTATCCAGCCGCTGTAGCCAGTAAGGCAGCCCTTCCCCCATATGTCCCAAAATGATCTTGAGCCTGGGGAAACAGTCAAATACACCGCCCATGATAAGGCGTAAGGCATGGGTGGCGGTTTCAACCGTGAATCCCCAACCCGCAAAATAAAGTCCATAATCCAGAAAAGGGGCGATCATTGCCGGAGATGGGGTGCGGGGATGGAGATAAATGGGTACCTGGTTGGCCTCAGCAGCGGCAAAAATTTCCCAATACTTTTGGTCATCCAGATATTCGCCAAAGGTGTGGGAGTTGATGAGTACGCCACATAGATCAAGCTGCTGGATAGCTCGTTCGATTTCCAGGGCGGCGGCGGTGGGGTTCTGGGGGGCAACAGCCGCTAATCCAGCAAAACGATCAGGATGTGCTTTGACCGCTGCGCTTAACCGATCATTTGCCTGTCGCGCCAACGCCGTAGCTAATTCAGCCCCAAACACTTGCACACCTGGCGATGTAATTGAAAGCACCTGCATAGCGATGCCGGTAGCATCCATGTGGGCAATGCGCGCCGCTCCTAGGTCTATAAGCTGCTCATGGATGAGGCGCGTACTGGGGCTGTCAGCCAGAATTGTTTCACCCATTTTGCGGAAGCCTGGTTCCCTTGGTGCGCCTTCTGCCAGCAGTTTAGCCCACTCATCAGCAATCTCCTGGGTGACAAATGCTTCTTCTATGGCAATTCGTTTTATTGACTGTTCCATCGGGTTAAAAGCTAACGAAATCTTGCCCTTTCAAACACAAGCATAGCCCGAATTTCAGCAGGGGTGACGATGTACCCGCCCTGCGGATGGGGCTGTCAGTGCAGTGTGGTGACGCTCTCCGAGCGGGATTTGGAACACATGGGCAAAGATGAGCCTGATAACCCACCGATGATTGGCGGCGTGATAGATGTGGTTGACCCCAAGACCGGCAAGGGGACAGTGGCAAAGGTGGAGGCAGGGGCAGGCGATTATGTGCCTGGGGAGTCCAATGTCAAAGAACGGCGGCGGCAAATCATTCAGCGGCTTGATCCGCAGTTGCAGCAACGGATAATAGCAGAAGTTCAAGGACATGCACCAGGAACCGCCGTGAACCCCATTGCCCAGAAACGCTTTGCCTACGAAGCCGCTGGTTCGGAGTATGAGAAGCACTATTTCGATGAGCAAACCGGGGGTTATGTGCTGATTCATGAGGGGCACAATCGAAGTGCAAGCTTTGAATCGGAAGTCTTTGTGGCTGAAACGTTTGCGCGTCAGGGCTATCGAGTAGAGTTGGTTGATGAGGAGGGAGAAGACGGGCAAAGACGATTTGATGCCCTAGTCGATGGGGAGTCGTGGGAGTTCAAGGAGTTGACCGCCAAGGCGAAAAACATTCGAGGAGCTTTCCAGCGTGGACTGGTTCACGGCCGGTCGCAAGCCCCTCGAATTGCTTACCATGTCAATAGGCAGGTTGATGTTCAGGATCTAAATATTGGGCTTGACCGTGCCATACACATTGACAAGAAAACCCAAAGAATCTTGAAAGTTGCCTTGATTTACGGCGATGGCAGGATTCAAGTATTGGAAAGGGAGGAGATTGATGCAGGACAAAAATTTTGAAGATATTAAAGAACGAATTGAGATTGGATTGAGTAATGACTTTCCACTTCAGTCCAGGCTGATTATGCTTGGTGAAATATTCTGCTCTGTTGGTCACGGGCTAATTACCCCTAATCAAGGGTATGAACTTGAGGACTTGCTGGGGTTAGATCAACTTATTGAAGACTATGACAGAGTCCGAGAAATGGGGTTTTCAGGCGAGTTCGTGTCAGTAGCATGACCAGTATCCGCGTCACCCTGGAAGACCAAGGGCTGCAAACCGTCCTGAACCGGCAAGCCGATCGCCTGGGCAATCCCAGAGAAATGTTTGCCGAGATTGGGGCATACATGGACATGAAGACCCGTACCCGGATTCGTCAGCTAGGCAGCCCCCAGGAAACCATTACCGTAATGGAGGGGCAGCACTGGGCCCCGCTGGCGGCGGCAACCATTAACCGCAAGCGACGGAAGCGCAAGAAGCAAAAGAAGCTCCAGCAGGATGGGGAGCTATTGGGGACGATTACCTACCAGGCAAATTCGCAGCAGGTGGAGATCGGTGAAATTGTGCGGGATTATCTGAGTTAGGTCAAACCAGGTAACAGTCCCTGGGGATCCCACTGTTGTTTCTGCAATTTCAGTAACTCTAGCAAAGGCCCATAGGCTAAACGTAGTTCCTGATCATAAACGTTGGTTCCGGGATGTCTCTGGACAATATAGTAGTGATTCGCTAGGGGGAGCAAAGCTTCAAATACCTGATCTGCCCAGGCTCTACCCTCCTTTGCACCGGAAGACTCATTGGGGTTCCATACCGCAGTAACCACAATGGACCACTCCGCATTTCGCCCTGTGTAGGCAGTGGCTAGTGGGGGTATATCGTTGACCACACCACCCACATGCTGGAGATCGATTTGGCACATATGATTGGGGACTGTGGCGATCGCCCTCTGTAATAGTTTTGCCAAGGTATTAACCTGTCCTCGGGGCAGAGAGAGGGAATAGACCCAAGTTCTGAGGCGATGTTGTCGGGGTGGCAACGAAACTGGGTCTTTCCGGTTTGTGCCGTCTTGGAACGGTAGTTCAAAGGGGGGTAATGCCTCCAACCCTTCTGCCTCAAAGATCCAGTCACTAGAAAGCTGACCCAGACCTGAAATTGCCGCAATATCTTCCAGCGGAGCTACTGCATAGGTCATCACAGCGGGTATTTGGGTGTCAGGAGTATAACCGAGAATAAAGGAACAGGATGCCCCCTGGGGCAAGCTTTCAGCTATGGCTAATAATGCCTGTAACTGCTCAAGGTCAGCAATGTGACGCTGTAGTTGTAGTCGTTGCCGCTGAAAAGTACGCAGGGTTGCCTCTGTGATAATTGCCAAAAATATTGCGCCCCCTCTGAGCAAGGTCCACATTGGCTTATCTCCACTGCTGGCAGAGATGGTAAAGGACTGACCATCAGCCCTGACTCCCCTTAACTCTGCGATCGCATCCACGGTCAAACCTAGACTGCGGCTCAGGTGCCCTACTCCTCCCATGGTGAGCAAGCCAAATCCTGGTGTACCATAGGCCCCCACTGGAATCATGGAGCCGTAAGGGGCCAAAGTTTCAAGAATTTTGCCCATGGTTGCACCCCCCTGCACCCTGACCCTATTTCCTTCTACGGTTACTCGATTAAGTTCCGGAGCAAGATCAAGCATGAGGCTACCATCAACGGCACAAAAGGAACTATGGCCACCACTGCAAACACTGATGGGCATATTGCGACTGGCGGCATATCTGACTGCTTCTTGTACGTCCGCCAACGAGGTAGGCTGAATGATGAGCGCAGGTTGTTGGGTCGAGGCAGTACCATTGATTAAACGACCTAAATTTGACTCATACTGACTACTTCCTGGAGTTAATAAAGGTAAATCAGTCAATTTCTCTTGATCTTTCATATAGTCTTGGTTGACATCCTCACTATCATAAAGGGCAAAAGATTCCCTTAGATTGTATTCAAAGTCAGTTTCCATCCCTGATGCCATCAGCCATTGCTCCCATAATCACTGATCACAACTGGTTACAAATGTGTGGCTCGTTGAGTCGTTCCTGAAAGCCGTTAAGATACTGATACCTGAGTATTGAGTATTCGTGCGGTGAGTTCTTCCCCTAAGGTTGGCATTATTGTTTTTCCTGGCTCAAATTGCGATCGCGATGTGGCCCATATTACCCAAGACATCCTAAATTGGCCGACGCGATTCATCTGGCATCAAGAGAAAGATGTGGCAGATTGTGATCTGGTGGTCATTCCCGGTGGGTTTAGCTACGGAGATTATTTACGCTGTGGGGCGATCGCCCGCTTTTCGGCCATTATGCCCGCCGTCAAGGATCATGCTGAGGCCGGTAAATGGCTGCTGGGAATATGTAATGGCTTTCAAGTTCTCACCGAAGCGGGTTTATTACCGGGGGCCCTCGTTCGCAATCGGGATTTACATTTTATCTGCGATCGGGTGCATTTACGGGTTGAGACGAATCAAACCCCTTGGAGCCGTAACTTTCACACAGAGCAGGTGATTAATTTGCCCATTGCCCACGGCGAAGGCTGTTACTATGCTGATGCCGATACTCTTAAAAGCCTAGAGGATCACCAGCAAATTCTCTTCCGCTATTGCCAACCCCAAGGCCAGTGGGATGCAACCAGTAACCCCAACGGCTCCCTCCACAATATTGCGGGTATTTGTAATCGCCGTGGAAATGTTCTCGGTCTGATGCCCCACCCAGAACGGGCCGCCGATCCCCAGATGAATCAGGCCCATTTACCGGAATCCCATTCCCTCGATGGTTTAACCCTCTTTAGATCACTCTTAAACTAGATAACTTCTAAATGACTGCTAAAAGGCAGGTAGCCACTCATCCCCTCGCAGGAGACGAATTTGGGCAATGGTAAAAATTGTCGGGATAATGCGGCCATAGTTTGTAGCGATCGCCCGCCAGCCCAAATCAGCAGCGAACCAGATCCACAGAGCCGTACTGGCAAAGGCTAAAACACTCCGACCGAGGGCATACTTGGTCGCCCCCATGGCCATCCCCTTACCTACGAGGGGGGTAATGGACAGCTTATAACCCGCCAGCTTAATGGCAAATTGACGGGCCACCTGCTGCACTAACAGGGGACGAATGAGGGAACTAACGGCGATCGCCGCACTACCTTCAAGAACTAGGCGAATGGTTTCCACGGAAATTTTGCGGCCCTGGCTCAGTTGGGGTAAGGAGTCTTCAATTTGCGAGACAAGAACCTGGCGATCGCGATCGGGTAATTTTTGCCACATCCGCTGTAGGAGGCCCAGAAAGATTTCCAGCTCTAATTCATTAGTCGTCCAACTGGGGGAAAATTTCAGTTTCAGGTAACGACAGACCCGCATCAAGGTTTGCCGATAGCTAATTTGTTGGCTTTGACCCTTGAGAACCGTAAGACCATCGGCGGCTAAAAAGCGAAACCGGGCCTCAATCTGATCCAGCCAATCTTGGCGATCCTGGCACTGTACCTGAATTGGATCAGGGGTCCGCAGGTAATCAATGGGATTCAGCTTCCGTCGGAAAAGAATTTCGGTCAAGTCTTGTAGTTCCTCTTCCGTTGCCAATTCCAAAGCCGCCCGTAACTCATTCATTGTGTATTTTCTCCAGGACTGAAAAGCCAGGAACAATCCATGACGATTATAAAAGCCATTTCCCTAATTTTGGCAACAGTTTTGACAACGGATTGTCAATTTACTGGATCATAACGCCTGCCCAGAGTAACGCAAAGTAACCCAAGTGTTATTATCAAAGAGTTTATCGCTAGAACCTGTGGGGATACCCTCAATGTCTCAAGAGACTGAAACCACGACAACTGAGGCAGCACAGCCCAAAAAAACTGCTAAAAAAGAAAAGCCCCCCGCCTTAGAAGATAAGCCCTTTGGCGAATTTATGAATCAGGACTATCTACCCGCCCTCAAGGCCGCCTTCACCGCCGCCAAGATTGATGACTTCCAGGCCACCCTAGAGGGCAATATCCTCTCTGGAGAATGGGGCGAAGGGCAGCGGCAATTTAAGCTTTATTTTCTAGATGGCACCCTACAAGGACGGAAAGCCTTCGTGGAAACAACCAATGGGATTCCCCCCAGTACCATTGAGCCGTTCCTGTGTGATGAACGCAAGATCACCCTCCCCCTACTCGTCTTTGGCGTTATGCAGCGTTTAAATGCCCAAAAGTGGCTAGGAGGTAATTAATGGCTGTGGCCGTTGGCGATCGCGCCCCGGATTTTAGTCTCCCCTCAGGGACAGGTACCACCATTCACCTCCAGGACTACATCGGCAAAAAGCCCGTCGTTCTCTATTTCTATCCCAAATCCGATACACCGGGTTGCACCGTTCAAGCCTGCTCCTTTCGGGATGCCTACACCGTTTTCCAGGAATTGGGAGCCGAAGTAATTGGTCTGAGCAATGATTCCGTTGCCGCCCAGGATCGATTTGCCAAAAACCATCAGTTGCCCTTTATTTTGCTCAGTGACGAAGGAAATCAGGTACGGAAACTGTACGGCGTACCCGGGCCGATTTTTGGCATGGTTCCCGGCCGGGTCACTTACATCATTGACCAAGAAGGAATTGTCCGCCATATTTTTGACTCGATGCTTAACTTTTCCGCCCATGTGGATGAGTCCCTAAAAATTCTGCGGCAACTTCAGGATTAACCCCCAAAATTACCCTAAGCGTGTCCGAGAATACAAATCTTTTTATTCTTTTTATGGCTTGCCCTAGCCAAGGGCCAAAGTCTGGGCTAAGATTGTAGATCCATTCAGATAGTGTTAGGGCGATCGCTTGCGTGATTACGTGCTACACCCACCTGTGTTAACGCTAAACTTTTTTCTCCATTCGTTAAGGAGCTAGGAACATACTCGCATGGTCAATCAGGAACAAACCTTTGATGTGGGCTTTACGCACGCTGATTTTGCCGCCTTACTCGACAAATACGACTATCACTTTAACCCAGGAGATGTCGTCCCGGGGACAGTTTTTAGTATTGAGCCGAAGGGCGCACTGATTGACATCGGCGCAAAAACGGCTGCTTATATCCCGATTCAGGAAATGTCGATCAATCGGATTGATACCCCTGAGGAAGTGCTGCAATCCAATGAAACCCGTGAATTTTTCATCCTCGCCGATGAGAACGAAGACGGTCAGCTTACCCTTTCCATTCGTCGCATTGAGTATATGCGGGCCTGGGAACGGGTGCGGCAATTACAGGCGGAGGATGCCACGGTGCGCTCCCAGGTCTTTGCCACCAATCGGGGGGGAGCCTTGGTGCGGATTGAAGGTCTACGGGGCTTTATTCCCGGCTCCCACATCAGTACCCGTGTCAATAAAGAAGAACTGGTGGGTGAAGAACTGCCCCTCAAGTTTCTAGAGGTGGATGAAGAGCGGAATCGCCTCGTTCTCAGCCATCGTCGCGCCCTCGTTGAGCGGAAGATGAACAAGCTAGAAGTCAGCGAAGTGGTGGTGGGAACCGTGCGCGGTATTAAACCCTACGGTGCCTTTATTGATATTGGTGGCGTGAGTGGTCTTCTCCACATTTCCGAAATTTCCCATGACCACATTGATACGCCCCACAGTGTCTTTAATGTCAATGATCAACTCAAGGTGATGATTATTGATCTAGATGCGGAGCGGGGTCGGATTTCCCTTTCCACCAAGCAACTGGAACCGGAAGCGGGAGATATGGTCAAGAATCCCCAGCTTGTCTACGAAAAAGCGGAAGAAATGGCGGAAAAATATCGGGAAGAACTGCGTATGAAAGCAGAGGCTGCCCGGATGCCCGTAGAGGCGATCGCCGAGGACGAATCGGAATCCTTCAGCAGTGATAGTGAAGAAGAAGCCATCCTCCAAGAAGCCTAAATCTAAGAGGCTTAAGCCTCGCCTAGCCCTAACTCTGGGGGATCCTGCTGGAATTGGCCCAGAAATTATCCTTAAGGCCCTCACACCTACTGGGGGCCTTGATTCGGATGGTCTATCTGCCATTACCATCTTTGGTAGTCGTCGGATTTTAGAGCAAACTTACATCCAACTCCGCCAGCAAGGTCAAGACCCTATTGATCCTGCCTCCTTGACCATTGTGGATTTGGAGACGGCGGCGTTCATTGAACCGGGCCAGCCCAGTGTTGCCAGTGGAGCCGCTAGTTTTGCCTATCTGGATCAGGCCATTGGCCGCACTCTAGGGGGAGAGTTTGATGGGATTGTCACCGCTCCCATTAGTAAGGCGACCTGGAAAACAGCGGGCTACGATTATCCGGGGCAAACCGAAGTGTTGGCGGAGCGGGCAGAAGCAGCGGCGGTGGGAATGCTCTTTTTAGGGCGATCGCCACGCACGGATTGGGTCTTGCGAACCTTGCTGGCTACTACCCACATTCCCCTGCGGAGGGTTCCTGATCGCCTAACTCCAGACCTTCTTAGCCAAAAATTAGATCTACTCATTCAGGTTTTATCTGAATCCCTCGGGCTAACAACCCCCAGAATTGCCCTGCCTGGATTAAATCCCCACAGTGGCGAACAGGGGCAATTGGGTCAGGAAGAAATCACGTGGTTGATTCCCTGGCTAGAGGACAAACGGCGGCAATATCCCCAGGTGACATTGGTGGGGCCGGTTCCCCCGGATACCCTATGGATTGGAGCCGCCCAGGCCTGGGGAGCCACGTCTAATGATGGAATCACCTATCCTGCCTACGATGCCTATTTAGCCCTCTACCATGATCAGGGGTTAATTCCGGTGAAGATGTTAGCCTTTGCGGAAGCGGTGAATACTACCATCGGCCTACCCTTTATTCGTACCTCGCCGGACCATGGTACAGCCTTTGATATTGCCGGCCAAGGAATCGCCAGTTCCCGTAGTTTAGAGGCGGCGATCGCCTGGGCCGCAGAGCTTGCCTGAGCCACCCCAAGGGATTCAGCCCCCAAAACCACGTAAAATGAGCAGAGGGTGTTTATTTTGTTTGATCTATGGCGAGTCGCCGTCCCCGCAGTCAAGACACAATCCTCAGTATCCTCAAGGTTTTAGCACGGCCCATTTCTGCCCAAGATCTCTATATTGAATTGCGTACCCAAAATCAACCCTTGGGTTTAGCAACGGTCTACCGAGGCTTGGATTCCCTGAAAGTGAGTGGTGTCGTTCAAGCCCGGCCCCTGGCCAGTGGCGAAGTTGTTTATAGCCTGGTTCAACAGGATCAGCACCATTTAACCTGTCTACAGTGTGGTGTATCCATCCCCATCCATGTCTGCCCCGTCCAAGAACTTGAGTCGGAATTACGGCGATCTCAGCAGTTTGAAATTTATTACCATACCCTAGAGTTTTTTGGTCTTTGTAAAAATTGCCAAGCACAGATGCAACTATCGGCTACCGTGGATTCCTAGGGTTTCTGAGGATGGTATGGTCTATGTCATATATCAGGCAGTGGAGCGGGTGATGGATCAACTAACGACCCAATTTGTCTGTCTCCGTTTACCCCTAGAACGCCCACCCCTAGCTCTCCAAAAGACTATTGTTCAGGCCCTAGAGGAGTACGGTACTCCCTTACGTTGGGCCATTACCAGGATTGAAGGAGATCAGGTGGTGATTGAGGCCGTTGTCTTGGTAACGACCCAGGTAAAATAGGGAACGGAGACTAGAAAACCCTAAGCTACTAAAAAGCTATTAAAAACTAAGCTACTACTGGCGATCGCTACTGAGGATGCCCCCCAATGGATTTGGTTACGCTTGAAAATTGGCTGGATAATGCCGCTTTTGCAATTTTATTTCTAACAATGCTCATCTACTGGGGGGGGGCCGCGTTTCCCCGATTTGACTGGTTGCCCAGTCTAGGTCGCACTGGCATGGCGATCGCCAATCTATGTATTGCCGGCCTTTTGCTATCCCGTTGGCTGGAGGGGGGCTATTTCCCCATTAGTAATCTCTATGAGTCCCTCTTTTTTCTCTGTTGGGGCTTGACGACCATGCATCTTGTGGCCGAGAGCATTAGTGGCAATCCCTTAGTGGGGGTGGTGACGGCTCCTGTGGCCATGGGGATTACCGCCTTTGCCGCCCTGTCCTTGCCCCCGGACATGCAAACCTCCGCCCCCCTGGTTCCCGCCTTAAAATCCAATTGGTTAATGATGCATGTGAGTGTGATGATGCTCAGTTATGCCACATTGATGGTCGGCTCCCTGCTGGCGATCGCCTTTTTAGTCGTGACCTGGGGGAAACCCATCGAACTGAAAGGGAGTTCCATTGGCACCGGTGGCTTCCGCTCGGTCAAATCCTCTGCTCAGGTGTCCTCTCCTGGGGAACCGGATCCCAGTGCCCCCCTAAGCAACACAGGGGGAACGGCTCTCTTGACTGCGGCCACCCCAACCCTTTCCATTCAGCGTTTAACGTTGGCTGAAACCTTAGATAATCTCAGCTATCGCATGATCGGCCTGGGATTTCCCCTCTTAACCATTGGCATTATTTCTGGGGCAGTTTGGGCCAATGAAGCCTGGGGTGCGCCCTGGAGTTGGGATCCCAAGGAAACCTGGGCCTTGATTGTTTGGCTTGTCTTTGCCGCCTATCTCCATGCCCGGATTACCCGCGACTGGCAGGGTCGTCGTCCGGCGATTTTAGCCACGGGAGGATTTGTCGTGGTTTGGATTTGCTACCTAGGGGTTAATCTCCTCGGCAAGGGGTTACATTCCTATGGCTGGTTTTTCTAGGGGTTAGTTTTTCTACATCCTTGGGGTTGCCATGGCTTGGGGATGGGTTCAGGCCCGTTTACATCAATTGTTACGCCAACACCCCTGGTTGCCCCCCCATGGCTCCCTTTTGATTGGCGTTTCCGGTGGTCAGGATTCCCTTTGTTTGCTACGGCTCCTCATTGATTTACAGCCCCATTGGCATTGGTCATTGCAGGTGGTGCATTGCAACCATGGTTGGCGAGAGGATGCCCAAGCCAATGCCGAGTTTGTCCAAACCCTAAGTGAAACCTGGGGAGTGACCTGTCGAGTGGCGATCGCCCCTCCAGAGATTAAAACTCAAAAAACCGAAGCGGCGGCGCGGGCATGGCGATATCAGGTCTTCACAGAGATGGCCCAAGGGCAAAACTGCTCCCATGTGGTCACGGGCCATACCGCCAGTGATCAAGCGGAAACGGTGTTATTGAATTTGCTGCGGGGCAGCGGTTTGGATGGCCTATCCAGTTTGACCTGGCAGCGATCGCTTACCCCAGAGATTAGTTTGGTGCGCCCCCTGCTATGGATAACTAGGGATGAAACCGCCAGCTTTTGTCAAGGCCAGGGTATTTCCCCTTGGCCCGATGCCACCAATGAGCAACTCACCTATCGCCGCAACCGCATCCGCCAGGAATTGATCCCCTACCTGCAAGAACATTTCAATGCCCAGGTTGAACCGGCCCTTGCCCGCACATCTGACCTCCTCCAAGGCGATCGGGAGTACTTGGAAGCCCAGGCCCTAGCTCTCCGTCTTACCCTAGAGCAGAGCCATCCCCCTGGTCTACATCGGGTCATGCTGGGCCAGGCCCATCTGGCTTTACAACGCCGAGTTGTGCGGCAATTTTTGCAGCAGCACCTATCACGGAGATCAAATTATGCCCAAATCGCAAAATTTCTCCACCTCCTCACGGCCCCTAACCATAGCCAGACCGATCCCTTTCCTGGTGGGGCGATCGCCCGCGTTGATCACCCCTGGATTCAGTTGATTTTTCCCTGACTTCTCGGAATAGTGTATCGAATGCTACAAGTCAGAGGAGTTTGACAATGGTAGATAAATAGTTAGTAGATCAATACTTAAATTAACGATACGGTCGGTTAGGAGAAGTCTCTTGAAGAAAGTAGAAGCCATTATCCGTCCTTTTAAGCTAGATGAAGTTAAAATTGCCCTTGTCAATGCTGGAATTGTCGGCATGACCGTTTCAGAAGTTCGGGGATTTGGTCGCCAAAAGGGTCAAACCGAGCGGTATCGCGGCTCTGAATACACCGTTGAGTTTTTACAAAAGCTGAAGGTGGAAATCGTTGTCGAAGATAACCAAGTCGATATGGTGGTCGAGAAAATCATTACCGCAGCCCGCACTGGCGAAATTGGGGATGGCAAGATTTTCATTACCCCAGTGGAGCAAGTGATCCGTATTCGCACCAGCGAGAAAAATCAAGAAGCGGTCTAGAATAGTTCATAGTTTTGTTTTTAAGACCCATTTCCCTAGGGCCAATCCTGCCAATTCTCATTAAAAATGGACATCCCTGGAAAGGCAATGGGGTTTTCGTTTTCCTGAAGGCGATGCTGAAGCCGAGCTAAGTGGGGACTGTACAGGGGTAGGGGATCCGTTAGTTCATGGGGACGAATTTGGTGTTGTAGGACGTAGGCAGCAGTGGTACCGGCCCCGGCTCCCATGGACCATTCAATGGACTGGACTCGATAGGCAGCGGCGGCAATGTGACCCATGGCAATATTTTTACCGGTGACAATTAAATTATTCACCTTGGGCGGGATCAGCGATCGCAGCGGAACTTGAAAGGGATAGGTTTCACTAGCCCCCTGCCGTTCGCCGGGCCGTTCAATATTACCTGGGCGCTCGGGGGGAGAGTCAAGCATACAGGGATGAAAATCAATGGGGTAATGGCCAATGCCAATACTGTCAGGATAGAGTCGCGATCGCCTGCGCCAATTGATTTGCTCCAAAGAGCGATTTCCTAAAAGCAGATCAATACCCCCCAGACCTCCCATCAGGGCCGCTAGTTCACGATACATGGCCGGGGGTAAATGCTGACGGTAGTAGTCATCCCCAGGATAGTTTTTCCGGGATATGTCAATTTCATCAATATCAAATCCCTGGGGCCAGGCCGGACTATAGCGGCCAATGAGTCGCCGTCCTTCCCGGATATAGGGGAATTTAGAAAGACCGTGCATTGTTCCCATGGGGGAATCCAAACCACTTAGGTAACGTAGGTAAGGATTAGGCTGTTTGATGCCTGGGCCCAATTTAGAATCGGTTGTTCCTGCAACTAGCCAATAAAAATAACCCTGAGCTAATTCTTCTCCTCCCCGTAAGCTTTCAATACGGTAGCCCCCTTGCCATTGCCCCGGCTCTAACTGTCCTTGGGCTATCAACTGAGATCGGGTCAGCAAGAGATTATCTTCAGGGGTTCCCGGGCCATAATCATTGCCACCGCCCCAGTTTTGCATAGAAATATCCCCTGGCGTCACGGAGCGAAAATCCTGGCCCGGTTTTGCACTATAGATGCGGCGATAGCTAAAAACTAACTCAGGTTCTTGACCATAGCGGGGTAAATCAAAACTATAAAAGGGTTCGTACTGGGGATAGAAGGGGGGCATCTCTGGGGTCTGGGCCTGGTCAGTGGCAACCATGGCAAAGGTATAGGTGAAAGCTTGGGGGCAGTAGGGATAGGCAGAGGTACTCGATGCCGAGGGATTACTAGCCGTTAGGGGATCAATACCCAGACGGTAGGGAATATCCGCCAAGGCTAAAATTTCTCCGGTTTCCGTCGCTTCAATGACGATCCAATCCCCCTGATCGCGGGGTACAAATTGAATGAGTTGTTTACTAAATAGCTCAGAGTCCTCAATCTTGTAAGCATCGGCTAGGGTGTGGGAGAGGGGATAGGTATTCAGGGGAGGGGCATTGGCGGCAGGCTTGTGTTGAATCCCTAGGACAGACGTTACAAGCATTCCGGTGGTATCCTGCGGATCCGCTGCCATCGTCAGGTCTTTAACAACCGTATTCAGAAAGAGTTTTAGGGTTCCCCGGTGTTGACGTTGCCGCTCTTGCAGCATCTCCATAATCACGTGATGCCCCTGGGCTGGTAAAAAGCAAACTAAACTGACCCAGCAATCCCCTGGGCGTGGATTCTGATTGAGTTCAATTAACCGCGATCGCAGGTGATTATAGCCCTGGGGAAAAAATAGGCGTTCCCGTTGTCGGGGCCGTTCATCCAAGGCCGATGTACCCTGGGCGGAAATTTGCCCGCCGAGCCAGTCGGTCAGTTCGGTCAGACAAACCGTTTGTCCTTGGCGTAAAACTTCATCGACGGCAGCAGCACCAGCCAATCCGCCGCCAATGACTAAAACATCACACTCGACTTGCTTAACCGATTGTCCCGAATCAGGTTGGGTTGCTTGGGTAGGGGACAACCCCAGACTGAACACTGCCCCTAGGATCATTGAAAATAGGGCGATCGCAGGTATCTTTTTGGGAATGAACAAAAGTATGAAGGCAGCCACAGCACCAGCTTAATCACAAACCATCATTCGCAATGGGGGACAACCGAATGTTAGCTGACCTTGGCTAGATGGAGCACAACACCCAAACCTGCCCCCATGTCTTCCGGGCTAACTTTGCCATCATTGTTGGCATCTAGGGCATCAAAGACGGCATCGGTTCCTAGCCACTCTTCGCGGGTAATGGTGCCATCGCCATCAAGATCATAGACATGGAAGAGGTCTTGCGCTGCATGGCTAATCACAGCCCCCCCATCTAAACGGGCTAACTGCCGGGCCAGCATATCCTCTAGGGTTTCTAGGGCTTTTGTAAAACCTTTAATTCCCTCATCTAGTTTTTCCGAAGCCATCTTATCTTGGGCGTGCATCTGATCAAAGGTGGCCTTATCCATGGTGAGTTTTTCAATATCCATGGCAGCAGATGTGCTGGCATCTAGCTTGCGGGGAAGATCCGCTTCGGTGGTTTGTAACTCCTTGAGCAGGGCGGGAGAAATGGTGAGGAGATCACAGCCCGCTAATTCAGTAATTTCACCAATATTGCGGAAGCTGGCTCCCATCACTTCGGTGGAGTAGCCGAATTTTTTGTAGTAGTTGTAAATTTGTGTTACGGAGATCACGCCTGGATCCTCCGGGGCGGGATAGCTACTGCGGCCCGTATTCTTTTTGTGCCAATCTAAAATTCGTCCCACAAAGGGAGAAATCAATGTTGCCCCCGCTTCCGCACAGGCGATCGCCTGGTGGAGGCCAAATAGGAGGGTGAGATTACAGTGGATTCCTTCTTTTTCGAGAATTTCTGCGGCCTTGATTCCTTCCCAGGTGGAGGCAATTTTGATCAAGACGCGATCGGGGCCGATTCCGGCGGCGGCATACTGGGCAATCAGCTCCCGCGCTTTGGCGACGGTGGCATCGGTATCGTAGGATAGACGGGCATCAACTTCGGTGGATACACGGCCAGGAATGATTTGCAGAATTTTTAGGCCAAAGGCCACGGCCAGGCGATCGAAGGCCAGGGAGACCACCTGCTGTTGGGGCGCACCAGAGCCAGCATCGGCCTTAGCCTTGAGCAGGGTTTCATCCACAATGGATTGGTACTCCGCCATCTGGGCCGCAGCGGTAATTAACGAAGGATTGGTGGTTGCGTCCCGGGGGGTAAACTTTTCAATGGCTTGAATATCACCTGTATCGGCGACAACAATGGTCATTTGCCGCAGTTGATCCAGAAGATTCATGGGTTAGGTCTCCAGTCGTTATTTCTACTTTACCCAAGACTTTTGATCCATGGGCAGAACATAACAACAACTTAAGAAGTTCCCTAGACGCTCCCTAGGCGTTTGATGACCTTGGCGGAAAATCTAGGCGGCCGCCACTTGACTGAGGGGTTTCCAACCCACTTGGCGATCGCCCCCCACCTCAATCACAACCTTGACCCGAGGCTCTAGGGTCGGCAACAGTGCCAGGTAGGCAAATTCCTGCTGGGATAGTTTCTTACCATCAATCAACCAGAGGACTAAGCCCTTTGAATTGGCCGGCAATTGCTCAAGGTGATAGTTGACCAGGGGAGGACGAAAATAAACCCGAATATCTTCCTTGCCAGTGTGGGCCGGGCGTACCCCATGGACTTGGGTGAGATAGCTGCTTAAATCCCCTAATCCGGGGGCAGATAAATGGAGCGTTGTATATCCTGCACTCCGCAACCGCCGCTGATAGCGACCTTCAAAGCCCCCCTCGGGAGGAACGACCATTGCTAGTGCCCCCGCTTGCTCCAAATCCTTGACAAATTGATTACCCGCAATCAGTGCCATCGTCTTAACTCCCCAGAGAAGTCATCTTAGTTAAACTATCTTGCCTAAACTAAATGTAAGCTGTAAAGTCAACTTACGCCAAATGCTCTGATTCTAATTTTTTCCCCTCCCCAATGACCTCTGGTTTACCCTCCCCTGCTTCTATTGCTGCGATGAAAGCATCCCCTAGTCCAGTCTTGGCTCTGAAGCAACTGGTCTCTCGTTTGCAACGGGAAAATAGCAAAATTCAAGAGCTTTTAGCGTCCCTTAGCTTTGCTCTGCGAAGTTTTAATAATCTTAATCAGTTTTTTGAACTTATTCCCCTCATTACCAGCCGAGTAACGGAAGCGGATGCGGCGGCCTTGATCCTATTTCGCTCCGATGGCCAGATACGTCTGGAACAACTCCATTGCCATGCCAGTGAACAATGCCCCAATATTCGTTCGGCCCTGGAAACAGCGACTCGCACCCTGGCGGAAAGTCTGGCAATGCTGGCTGAAGAACAGGCGAAGAGTCAACAGAGTGTAGAGGATACCCCCGATCAACGGAATCAAACGGACGATCGCCGGTATATGGAAGAATCTCTGGATCGGCAATTGAGTATTCGCTTACCAAATGATATTGCCTACCATGGTACGGCAATTCTCGTTAAAGATTCCCAAATGGCGGAACGGGGACGGCTCTACATCTTTAGTCAAAACCCTGATTATGAATGGACAGAAACCCGGCAACAGTTAATCCAGGTAATTGCGGATCAGACAGCCGTTGCCATTGCCAATGATGAGTTAGCCATTAAACTGCGAGATCGCCAACGCTTGGATCGGGAATTGGAAATTGGTGCGGAAATTCAGAAGCGGCTGCTCCCCCATCAATGTCCCGATATTCAAGGACTTGCCCTAGCGGCCACCTGTAAGACCGCAAGTTGGGTGGGGGGCGACTACTACGATTTCATTCCCATTACCTATGGTCTGGCGGATAAAACGGCCCTCGCCGATGGTCGTTGGGGCATTGCCATTGGGGATGTGATGGGAAAGGGCGTGCCCGCTGGATTAATCATGACGATGACCCGTGGAATGCTGCGGGCAGAGGCCTTAAATGGCCATCGTCCCAGCCGGATATTGCAACATCTGAATCGGGCCATGCAGCCGGATTTAGAAAATTCCCACCGTTTTGTCACCCTATTTTATTCGGAATACAATCCCCAAACCCATCTGCTCTCCTACAGTAATGCGGCCCATTTACCCCCCCTCCTGTGGCAGGAAGAAACCCAAACGGTGCGTCGCTTGGATACCTATGGAATGCTCATTGGCCTGGATGCGGGGAGTCAGTATCAAGAAGCGGAGGTGCGCCTACAGAGGGGGGATACCCTGATTTACTACACCGATGGCATTACAGAGGCCGATGATCCCAAGGGCGATCGCTACCAGGAAGAACGTCTTGCAGAAGCCCTGGCGGATGCCTGTCGCCAAAATCTAGACCCCACTGCGATCCAGGATTATATCTTTGATCAGGTCGATGAATTCATTGGCCCCAATGGCCATATTGGCGATGATATGACCTTAATTGTTTTACAAATTACGGATTAGATGCCCCAATTAGACATCACTAGTTGATTACCATTGGGATGTAGAGGTGGGTCGGTCAACCGTGCATAGTTTAGTTGAGTTCCATCATCGCTACCCCAGCGGTAGTTTAGTGGCAGATCTACTCCAAATCCATGAAGGACTGTTTGTGGTGAAGGCAACCCTCCAAGCAGGGGGAACCACCTTAGCTACTGGTATGTCTGCCGCCACGACCTTAGAGCAAGCAGAGGATCTGGCACGACAACGGGCTTTAGCCGTCCTCGGCATCTATGTCCCCGATGAAACCAAGGCAGAATTAATTGATCGGGCCGCACCCTTGCCTGGACACTTTCCCCGCCAGCTTAATCCTGCCCCCAGCGATCGCCCCCGCCAAAGCCGCCCGGCACCCAGCCAGGACGAGGAATGGCCCGATCTGAGTATGCCCCCAGAGGAACCAGCCTTGCCCTTTAATGAACCAGAACCAGAGTCCGTGCTTAATCCGACCAGTCGTCGCCGTTCAACCCCCAGCCCCGCCAGTACCAAGAAAACGGCAGCTTCTAAAGCCCCTCCTCGGCCCGATCCGGTGGATTTCTCCGATGAAATTGCCCAAACCACTGTGGAAATGAAACGCCTAGGCTGGGATGACTCCAAGGGACGGGCCTGCCTATTGGAGCGGTATGGGAAGCGATCGCGGCAACAGCTAAGCGATGCAGAACTCTTAGATTTTTTAGAATTTTTACAGGAACAGCCTAGCCCAGGAGAGCCGGAATTTTAAGGCAAGATGTATGGCTATCGTCACTTAGGTTAGGACGGGGTGCAGCGGTAGAACCCTTTGCTGGGGGCGAAGCCCCCTACCCCCCCTGATCCGAAATGTCCTAAGGAAACAGGCGACAGTTATAAGAAAAAACGGAGAGAGAGGGATTCGAACCCTCGGTGAGTTGCCCCACACAGCATTTCCAGTGCTGCGCCTTCGACCACTCGGCCATCTCTCCATAGGTCGCGCCCTCAGGGGCACAGATCGTTAATTCTAGCAGACTTAAGACATTTCCCAAGGGGGGAACTTAAATTTTCCAGTGACCGTCAAACTGCCAAGGGGGAGACGTTGGGGATATACTGTTTCTAACCTAGATGTAACCTATGGCATTGTCCCGCCAGCATGGATCCTGTTAATCAACTTCAAAGTGGCTTCACACTATTTCTTAGCTTATTAGTCGAGGCCTTTCCCTTCCTGCTCCTAGGGGTATTGCTCTCCAGTTTACTGTTGCTGTTTGTCAATGAACGAAAACTCATTAAGCTGTTGCCCCGTTCGCCTATCCTGGGGGCTTTAGTCGGTAGCCTCATTGGCTTTTTATTCCCCGTCTGTGAGTGTGGCAATGTCCCCGTTGCGCGGCGGCTCCTAATGCAGGGAATGCCCACCTCCGTCGCCATTGGCTTTTTGTTGGCCGCTCCGACGATCAATCCGGTCGTCATCTGGGCAACCTGGATTGCCTTTCGGGATCAACCGGAAATCGTTGTTTTTAGAATTCTCTTTTCCCTGGCGATCGCCACGACCGTTGGTTGGGTCTTTAGTAGCCAAAAGGATCTCCGCCCCTTTCTCCAGCCGACAATGACCGCCGTGATGCCCCGGCCCACGCCCCCCCCCGCTACCACCACCGCTGTCCCTAGCCTATTGAAATCCGGAACCTATCTCCTGGGGCAACCCGGTCAACCCCTAGCCATGGAAACCCTGGCAGCTACCCTAGAGCCACCGGCGATCGCCGCACCACCCATTCCCTGGCAAAACCGCTTCCCCCTTCTCTTGGACAATATCATCCAAGAACTACGGGAACTGGGGGGAATTTTAGTCCTAGGAAGTCTAGTTGCAGCCATTATTCAGGTGGCAGCCCCCCGCGAGTTAATTTTGAGCCTAGGTCAGGGGCCGATCATTTCCGTGATCACGATGATGATTTTGGCGACGGTCATCTCCATCTGCTCGACGGTGGATGCTTTTTTTGCCCTTGCCTTTGCGGCCACATTTACGCCGGGTTCTCTCCTTGCCTTTTTAGTTCTGGGCCCCATGGTCGATCTAAAGGGTTTGGGATTACTACTCACTATTTTTCGTCCCCGGGCCCTAGTCTATATTTTCGTCCTCGTCGCCCAACTTACCTTTTTGTTTTGCTTGTTCATCAATTTGCGTTGGAGCTAGTGTGTGGTTGTTAAACCCGATTGGTTAAGGGTCAAAGCTCCCCAGTGGCAGCGGGTGGGTGCGGTCAAGGAGCTATTGCGGGATTTGAGCTTAAATACTGTCTGTGAAGAGGCTTCCTGTCCCAATATCGGCGAGTGCTTTAACCATGGCACGGCTACCTTTTTGATTATGGGCCCCGCATGTACCCGTGCCTGTCCCTACTGCGACATTGATTTCGAGAAAAAACCCCAACCCCTTGATGACAGCGAATCCTTGCGCTTAGCGGAAGCCGTGCGGCGGATGAACCTGAACCATGTAGTCATAACCTCAGTGAATCGGGATGATCTAGGGGATGGTGGGGCCAGTCAGTTTGTCGCCTGTATTGCGGCCATTCGCGGGCAGATGCCCCAAACCACCATTGAGGTGCTAATTCCAGATCTATGCGGGAATGGGTCAGCCCTAGAAACCATTTTGGCGGCTCAACCCCAGGTTCTCAACCACAATACGGAAACGGTTCCCCGGCTCTACCGTCGGGTTCGCCCCCAGGGAGATTATCAGCGCAGCCTTGACCTGCTAGAGCGCGTCCATCACCAAGCTCCCTGGATCTATAGTAAGTCAGGGATTATGGTGGGTCTGGGGGAAACGCCCCAGGAAGTGGAAGCGGTTATGGAAGATTTACGGGCAGTGGGCTGTGATATTCTCACCATTGGCCAATACTTGCAACCGAGTCCAAAACATTTACCCTTGCAAGAATTTATATCCCCTGACCAATTCCAGACCTGGCAAGAGTTGGGGGAAAAAATGGGCTTTTTGCAGGTTGTGTCCTCCCCCCTAACCCGTAGTTCCTACCATGCGGAACAGGTTCGTCAATTAATGGAACGCTATCCGCGTACTGTTCCTTTTTTAGAGACAAGTTCAGAGACCTGATTAATCATTTCCACGGGTTGGAAGGGCTTGGAGAAGTAGGCATCTACCCCCAACTGTTGGGCTTTCTGGCGGTGGCGATCGCCCCCCCTAGAGGTCAGCATGGCAATGGGTAAATGGCGCAACCTTGGATTTGAGCGGATCTCTTTAACCAGGGTGTAGCCATCCATCCGGGGCATTTCCACATCCGTAATTACCAGGGCAACGGTGGATCCTTGGGTCTTGAGCACCTCTAGGGCTTCCTTCCCGTCCCGTCCTTGCAAGACCCGGTAGCCCACCTGGGACAAAATCCGCTCCAATAACCGCCGTACCGCAATGGAGTCATCCACAATCATCACCGTGGTTTGATCACTGACGGCGGCCTCGACGGTTTGGGCTTTGGGTGGTGGCTGGTAACTGCTTAATAGGGACTCAAAGTTCGGGGGGGAAAGAACCGGAACCACTTCACCAGTTCCCAAGACCGTACACCCCATCAGATAAGCAGGAACATTCACGGTGGTATCAAAGGGCTTTAGGACTAGCTCCCGCTCTGCCAACAGCGTATTCACGGACAAGGCACAGGGGCGACCATTCACATCCACCACAATGCCAATACTAGGGGGCTGTTGGATTTGCCCTAGGGGACGTTGGTAGGGCAAAAATTCATGGAGAGCTTTTAGGGGGATGCTTTGAGATTTCCACTCAATTGTTTGGCCCGGTTGCTGAACATCCGTATACTCGGAAAGTTGAATCACTTCCAGGACACTCAGATCGGGAATGGCCAGGGTTAAATTGGCCACCTGACACAGGATCAAGGGCAAAATACTCAGGGTCAAGGGCAAGGCAAGGGTAAAGGTCGTTCCCTGGCCCAGTTGGGTTTGGATCCGTACCGTTCCCCGTAATCGCTCCACTTGCAGGCGCACTACATCTAGACCCACGCCCCGCCCTGATAGATCACTCACTTCCTTGGCGGTGGAGAACCCAGGCATAAATAAAAATTCAAGGATCTGTTCCTGGGTGAGGAGGGGAATGGATTCCGCCGTACACAGACCCACTTTCAGAGCTTTTTGCGTGACTTTCTCTAAGTTAATGCCGCCGCCATCATCCTGAATGGAGATTAAGACTTGGTTGCCAGAGACGCTAGCCGATAGGGTAATGGTGGCGATCGCCGGTTTTCCTGTCTTTTGGCGCACCTCTGGAGATTCAATCCCATGGTCGAAGGCATTGCGAACCAAATGGGTTAATGGTGCCTTGAGTTGTTCCAGAACCACCTGATCCACCAGGGTTTGGCTGCCCTGGATCACCACATCCGTTGGTTTGTGGTGGCGTTGACTCAGGGTTTGCAGAGCCGGGATAAATTTTTCCGCCAGGCCCCGAAAGGGCACTAGGCGAGACCCGGTCAAATCCCCCCGTAAATTGTTCAGGTGTTGGCGGCTTTCATCTAGGGCATCTTGCAAATCTCGGTTGAGGAGATCAATATCTGAGCCAGTTTCTTGGATGCGAGCTAGAATTTCTTGAAAGTCTTGCAGGGTGGTATGTAGATCGGTATAACGGTCAAATTGCAGGGCATCAAAATCCTCCCCTTGGCCTTTGGTTTCTGGTGCCTCCACCCCCAAGGTATTCACCACTCGGCCATTTCCCTGACTTCGGCCCAAGGGCATTTGGCTTAGGGGAATGGCCAGGCGATCGTAGATCGTTTGGATCTGCTCCCGAATTGGACGAAACTGATCAATGCGTAATTTCAGTTCTTTGCTCACCCGTTGAAATTGAGATTGATAAAGATTGAGCCGCTCCTGGCCAATTAAGAGTTCACTCACCGTATTGCCCATCCGATCCAATTTTGTAACCGGAATCCGCAGATGAAACGCTGGCTGTTCTGGAGTGGTCTGACTGGTATCGGCAATAGTTGGGGATGGGGCGATCTCTGGGGCTGTCGGGGATTGGGCCGCCTTGGTTTCTACGGAAGCGAGGGCCTGCTTCAGGTAGTGATCCCGTGCCTCTCGAAATTCTGCGACTACCGCTGGAGCCAGTTCCACCCCAGGCATTTGTTCAATCAGAGGGACAATTTGGTCAGACAACTCCACTAACCAGGACACCTTAAGGGCTTGCCCCAGCAGTTTAGCCTCTTGAACCAAACTACGCAGGGTTGATTCGATCGCCTCCGGATTTGATTTGGCAACGGTTTCCACGCGCTTGAGGCAATCTTCTAAATCGGTTTGCAGGGCCGTTTGCACTAAGGGGGAAAGGGTAACACCCCCACCATCCCCCCCAGACGGGGTAATGGCGGCAGGGGCCAAATTAGCCAAAAAGTGATCCAGTTGGGTGAGTAAATGCTCCCGTTGCTGGCGATGACCCGCGGGTTGATTGAGATGGGCCGCATTAATTAAGCCATGGATATTTTCAACCCCTAGGGCAATCAAGTCATGGGCCGCCAAGACATCCCCCACCTGGCCATCCTTAAGGGCTTCCAGTAAATCCTCAAGGCGATGGGCCACCTGTTGCAGTTCGTTTAATTGGGCAATGCCGGCCCCCCCCTTCAGGGAATGGGCTGCCCGCATTAAATCCTGATATTCATGGACTGAAAATCGTTGATCCCGATTGGACTGAAGTCGCTGGATCGCCTCATCCAGCATCAGTACATATTCCGGTGCATCCTCATTGAGAAAGCAACTGCGGGCTTCTTTCGTAATGGCATCAAAATCGGCAGCATTGAGGGGCATAGGACATCTCTAGGATTCAACCCGGAACCGGGAAACGGAATTTTGCAGTTCTTCAGCAACCGTCACCAAACTTTGCATGGTACTTGCCACGGTGGCGGATTCCGAGGAGGTGGTACGGGCACCTCGGGCAACATCTTGCATGGTTTCGTTGACCACTTGGGATGCTTCCGTCTGGGAAACGGTACCGGCGGAAATGACCTGGAGTAGGGCATCAATTTGTTGGCTAATTCGTCCCAAGCCTTGCAGAGTATCCTTAGTTTGTCCCACCAGTTGGGTTCCTTTGACCACCTGGGAGGTACTGCCTTCCATCTGAAGTAATACCTCGGCGGTTTCCTGCTGAATGCCAGTGACTAGCTGCTCAATTTCTCGGGCAGAGTCCGTGACCCGTTCCGCCAATCGCCGCACCTCATCTGCCACCACCCGGAAGCCTTGACCATGCTCCCCTGCCCGTGCCGCTTCAATGGAGGCATTAAAGGCAAGGAGGTTGGTTTTTTCGGAAATGCCGGAGATGATATTGACGATTTTGGACACTTCCTGGGAGGATTCCGCCAGACGTTTCATTTTCTTAGAGGTATCCGCCACACTGGTGCGAATGTTCTCAATACTGTCCACAGTGGAATCCATGAGATGATCCCCGGTTTGGGCCGCCTCTAGACCTTGGCGGGCAATGAGTGCCGCTTCCTGGGCAGACTTGGCGACCTGCTGAATCGAAGCTACCATGTCCTCTACGGAATTAAGGGTGGCGGCAATTTCCTCGGCTTGGGTGGTGGCACCGCTGGCCAGGCTTTCCACGGAGGTTTGACTACTGCGGGCCGCAGATTGAACTTGGTTGGCGGCGGACTGCACTTGGAGAACAATATCCCGGAGGCTTCGCACGGTGGCATTAAAGGCATCGGCAATGGAACCCATTTCCCCTTCAGTTACTTGGGCGCGAACCGTTAAGTCCCCCCGCTGTGCCCCCTCAATATCTAGGAGCAGGGTAATTACCGCCTCCTGCATTTTCATCCGTTCGTTTTTCTGGGCAACCAGATCCGCCTGCCGCTGTTCTTCTAGCTCCGTCATCCGCTGGTTTAGGGTTTGAATGTGCCCCAAAAGGTATTGCACGCCTTGGGCGATCGCCCCGACTTGGGGATCCTTGGGGGTGGGAGCCTCTAGTTCACGTTTCCCCTGCTGGATGGCTGCCATGTAGGTTTGTAGGGATTGGAGGTCTTGGCGAAGTTGTTTCTGACCTTTACCAAAAAACACAGGAATGGAGGGTGTAGGCGCAACCAGATTGGGAGTTGCTGGCTCCGCTGCTACCGGGATCACGGGGTCTGGAATCACTGGGGCGGCATTGGGGATTGGTGCAGGCAGACCATCTAACAGGGCCAGGGCTTGACGGGCACTCTGGCCAAAGAGTCCGGTTTGATCCTGCTGGGCGATCGCCTGGTAAAGACTCACCGCTTCTTCGATATTGCTGGCCTTCTCTAGGGCCGCGGCCAAACTCAGTTGGGCTAACAGATCCCCAGGTTCACGGGCAAGAACCTCCCGCAGGGCAGAAATATCCTGGGATAAAATGGCGTTGAAATAGCGATCGCTAATCATAGAGGAGGAGGCGTAGCCGTTCGTCACTGTGGTTGTCATAGGATTGCCAAGGAATTGGGCGGGGTATAGCGTTGTAAAAGCGAGAAAACCGTTTCAACCTTCAGAATCAGCAAAGGGGTACGCTCCGCTTGGGCCATACCCACAAAAAACTGGCGAATCTTCTTTTTTAGTTGCTTGGGAATGGGTTGAATCTGATCGGGTTCGATGGGAATGATTCCCCGTAGGGATGAAACCAAACAGCCCAACTGCACTGGTTGCTCCTGGCTACGATGGCTCATGACCAGGGCTGTTAGTCGTTGCTGGGGCGATCGCCCGGCCGGCATCGGCAAGCCCAACAGATCCCCCAGTTCTAGCATCCAGATCAACTTTCCCCGTTGATTCGTGATCCCCAGTAAGGAGGGTGCTACTCCGGGGATCAAGCAAATATCCCGACGACTGAGGCTAAAGACTTCCGCAGTTTGCTCCAAGGGAATGGCAATTTGCACCCCCTGGGGTAGTTCCACTTGAAAGTACTCTTGGCTAATCAGGGTCGGCATGGACGTAATTGTGAATGGACGTAATGACTAATGAAGGTTCTGATAAAGATTTAGATTAGATCAAGGTAATGTATCCAGAAAAATAACCTTACTGAAGATGCTCGGTAACAGTTTGCATCAGTTCATCGGGATTATAGGGCTTGGTAATATAGGCATTTCCCCCTTGGCGCAGGGCCCAGAAGCGATCAAAATCTTGATCTTTTGATGAACAAAAAATGATCGGCACATCCTTGAAATCAGGCTTGGCCCGCACTTCCCGACACAGTTCTAACCCATTCGCCCCTGGCATGACAATATCTAGGACAATCAAATCCGGTGGTTGATGCTGAGTTAACCAATCTAAGGCAGATTCCGCCGTCTCAGCTAAACAGACCTTGTGGCCCATCTTTTCTAGAATTGATACGATCAGAGTCTGTTCAGCACGGGAATCCTCAACAACAAGAACCGTCTTCATCCTAATTTCTCTCCACTACTGCTTGGTGAGCAAATCGCTCTGCTAAGCATAATAGCTCTTGGGGAGTAAAGGGTTTGGTTAAATAATCTGTGGCTCCCACCATCCGGGCCCGAATCCGATCCACCAGGCCATCCCGACCCGTGAGCATGACAACGGGCACATCTTTGAGCAGGTCTGATTGGCGCAGGATTCGGCATAGTTCATAGCCATCCATTTCCGGCATCGTAATGTCCATGAGCACCAAACTGGGTTTTTGCCGAGCCAAGGCGGTGAGGGCCCGGGCGGGACTCATCAATTCCAGGACTTTATAGCCAGAGGTTTCTAAAATAAGGCGGACATTTCGTTGAATGGTGCGACTGTCATCAATACAGGCGACGACGGGACGGGCATCGGCTTGGGGTCGGGCGTAGGGACTCAGGGTGATTGCTCCGCCACGAATGGCCGGCTTCAGGAGTTCAGCGGTGGCGATCGTATCCAAACTCAGTTGCCGGGCCAAATCATAAAGGAGGGGCTGGGGAGCTAAAAGTTCTGGCAAACGCTGGATCAGATGGAGATGATCCGGATGGCTGGCAAACTCTTGGTTGAGGCGTTCCTCGTCCACTAGGGAGAGTCGCTGAAAGGGCGAACTCATGTAGGTGCGGATCTGCACCCATTGGGCAATTGATCCCCGCAATTGGGAGAGGGTGGCCTTGATCGGCACAGATAGCACCAACTGCTCCAGCCCCAGGGCCCGCTCCACCTTCAATTCTGCCTGGGGGAGAGACACCATTTGAATCAAAGCTTCTTGGGTAAAGAGAAACAGGAGCTTGCGGAGCTGGGGTAAGTTCAATTTGCCCTGCTTCCATAACTGCCCCAGGTATTGATAGTCCGATTGATTAGGAGCCAAGTCCCCTATCAAGTTGGGACAATAGCGTTGACATAGATAGTTCAGCCGCTCCTGCTGACCAACGCCACTGCCACAATAATGGATTTGCCCATTGCCGACGTACAACTGCCAATTCACGGATTTGTCGTTAGGATCCGTAAAAATAATCCGTCCTGAAAGGCGTTCCGCAATAATCTTTTGCAAGACCCGTGCCGGAAATGCCATCATTTTGGACGTTTTTTGCTCAGAGGTTCCATTCTCAGAAGCAGCAGCAGTAGCGACGGTGTTTGTCATGGTTTACCAACTTGAACTGTAAAAAGGGACAAGGCTTGTGTTGGTTCGATTTAATAAATTCGATATAGAAAAATTTATATTGTACGCCAGTCTTAGGTAGACCCCAGGATGGATGATAACTTAGCATTAAATCCCCTTCTGAATCCTAACGAGACTCCCTCAGATTAATATGTATCGAAGGCTACAGTTGATCAAGAAAAACCGATTTTAATCTCCTTAAGACTTTATAAAGACTCGGGAATATAGAGCCTAATGGATATGCAATCGCCTCGAAAGCAACGCAGCCAACAGTAGCTAAGGAAACCTTATATTTATAGGCTCTTTTGAATCAGCCACTACCCCCAATTGGACAGAACGCCCACTAAAGATTCTGGGGAAGGCGGATGCCATTTATGATCAAATTAAATATTGAAATAGTATAGGGGCTGAATTAACCATGATCAAGCTTTATGGTGGAGAACTGTCACGGGCCGCCATTGTTCGCTGGTATTTAGAGGAATTGGGTCTGGAGTATGAGCTAATTCGGCTGGATATGAAAAACAAAGAGCATTTGCAGCCGGCCTTCCTTGCCCTAAATCCCATGGGAAAGGTGCCGGTGATTGAGGATGGGGAGTATGTATTAGCCGAATCGGGGGCTATTTTACTTTATTTAGCTCACAAGAAAACTCAGTTCCCGACGGATCTACAGACCCAGGGCAAGGTTTATGAGTGGGTTCTTTGGGCAAATTCTACCCTGCCCATGGCGGTGCTTTCTCCTGAGGCCCGGGAGCAACAACTCCCCCGTTTATTGACGGCCTTGGATCACCAATTACAGGGACGCTCCTTTCTGGTGGGTAATGATTTTACAGTGGCGGATGTGGCGGTGGGATCGGTCTTGAGGTATCTGGAGCAGTTGTTTAAGATTGACTTGTCCCCCTACGGGGCGATCGCCACCTACCTGCAAGCATTAAGTGACCGGCCGGCCTTCCGCAAAGGCTTGATAGGAGAAAAATAGATGAATATTGTATTTCGTGAATTTAATCCCTTTAATGTGTGGATCTGGGTTGAATTTGCCCAACATCCGACGGCGGTTGAGCAGCAATACCTGGAGGAAGTCTTTAATTCCTGGTTTTTTCTGGGGAAATTGGGGGGGTTTAATGCTGAAAACCTTCAGGTACAAGAAACGGGGCTGGAATTGAGTTTTTTGGATTATGACGGCGATCAAACGGACAATGGACTAATGGCGGTTATGCACAACATGGGGGAATTTGAATATGACAATCAGTGGGGCCGCTGTTGGTTTGATCTGGGCACGAGTGATGCCGTTGCTTTGGATGTGTTGATTAATGCCTTAACCCTATTCAGTCGCGACTATGTTCCCTTGAATGCCCTGATGATTGGCGGCGAAAATGCTGACTGGCCCCTGGCAGAGAGTCCCCAGCAGGAAGAAATTGCCCGTTTAGCGTGGAGTTGACGGCACGGCAGGTTGCCCTTTCCGTTCTCGTTGCTGTACATCGCGGGGCCTATGTTGATATTGCTCTAGAGAAGGGATTAGGTTCGGTATCTCTAGAGCATCGCGATCGCGGCCTTGTGACCGAATTGGTCTATGGAACCGTGCGGCAACAGCGGTATTTGGATGCCCTCATTACTCCCTATTGTCGGCGGCCCCTAGAGCAGCAGCCGTTTCCCCTGGGACAAATTCTGCGCTTGGGATTTTATCAACTGCGGTTTCTCAGTCAGATTCCCGATCATGCGGTGGTTCACACTACTGTTGAATTGGCAAAAACCGCTGGTATGCCAAAGTTGGCGGCGGTGGTCAATGGCATTCTCCGAGCCTATCTACGGGATCAGCGGGAGCCAAGCCTGCCCCCGGATTTAACGGCTCAGTTGGGGGTGGCCCATAGTTTTCCCGATTGGTTGATTGATCTCTGGCTACCCCTATTGGGGCGATCGCAAACCGAAGCCCTCTGCCAATGGTTTAATCAACCCGCGCCCATTGATCTGCGGGTTAATCCCCTACGCAGCGATCGCCCGTCCATACTCTTGGCCCTTCAGCAGATGGGGATTGGGGCCCAGGCCCTTGAGGGATTGCCCTATGGTATTCATTTACCCCATGCCGGGATAGCGATTCCTGACCTACCTGGTTACGCTGAGGGACACTGGTCGGTACAGGATCGGGCGGCCCAATGGGTCACCTATCTCCTTGACCCCCAGCCGGGAGAAACCATTATTGATGCCTGCGCTGCCCCCGGCGGCAAAACTACCCACATTGCCGAATATATGGGGGATCAGGGCCAGGTCATTGCCTGCGATCGCACCGCCTCCCGATTAAAAAAAATAGGACAAAATCAAACCCGTTTAGGCCTAAAATCCATCCAAATTTCTCCGGGGGATAGCTGCCAGCGGCCGGAATTTTTCCAGCGGGGCGATCGGGTTCTGTTGGATGCCCCCTGTTCTGGTATTGGTACCGTCCATCGCCATGCCGATGCCCGTTGGCGACAGACCCCCGCTAAAATCGCAGAATTGATCCAACTCCAAGCCCAACTGTTGGACCATACCAGTACGTGGGTAAAACCAGGAGGGGTCTTAGTTTATGCCACCTGTAGCCTCCATCCCCAGGAAAATGAACAGCAGATTATTCAGTTTTTAGGCCGTCATCCCCAATGGCAGGTGATTCCGCCAAAGGCGACATCCCCCCTAGCCCCCCTAGCCCAGGAGTCGGGGTGGATCACCCTCTGGCCCCAGCGACACAATATGGATGGTTTTTTTATTGCGGCTTTGGGATACGGGTGAGAAACAGTGTTCCCAGACCCAAGAGCATCGCACACCCCAGCACCCCCGCAATGGGATTTTCATTTATGCCGGTCATCCACTCTGGTGCTGAGCCATTGTATTCAATTAAACCGCCAATATTAACGCCAAAATAGGCCCACACCAGACCCCCATGGAGTCCCATGGCCATCCCCAACCGTCCCCGACAGGCCCAAGTCGCTAACACGAGGTTCCAACCCAAGAGGACGAGGCCAAAAAACTGGGGCCAGGTTTCACGGATCACCTCGGGCGGATGTAGATAGTGGAGCAGGGCAAAAATAATGCCATTGACGACCAAGGCAAACCAGGGAATGTAGTCGAGTTCCAGTTCCTTGAGTAGCCAGCCCCGAAAGAGTAACTCTTCGGCAAAGCCAACACCGACCCCTGTGATTAAACCCGATAGGAGCACATTAGAAAATTGGGGCGGAATCCCCTGCCAATCAATCCAGCCAAGGCTAAATTGAATCAGAAAGAGTAATGCTAGGGCGGCAACCCCCAGGGCCCAGCCTAAAATGGCCTCCAAGAGCATGGGGCCGTTCAGAACAAAGCCATAAAACTGAAGGGGCTGATCCTGGCGATGCACCCGCTTTCCCCACACCCGCAGCAAAATAATAAAAATGCTGTACAGTAGGGCCCCATTAATAAAATTGACAATCTCGTACTCTCCCCAAATTAAGTGGATGGGGATAGCTAGGGGTAACCATAGGGCCAACAGCGTCAGCATAAATGCAACTAAGCGGGCCCAAACGGGGCGGCGAATCATCTGCCGCCATAAACTATTCAGCCGGTTCAATGGTACTTGTTAACCCCGCCGACTTCAGACTTTCACTATAAAACTCAGCATGTTCTAGGGCGCAGGTAATGACGAGGGCCTTGCCGTTGGTGTGGGCCTCCATCATAATATCCACCGCCTGGGGCTGGGTTAAACTGGGCACGGTTTTTAATAAAACGTCCACCACGTATTCCATCGGGTTCACATCATCATTGTGCAGGAGAACTCGATAGCGCGGGGCGAGTTTTCGCACTGTCGAGGGTTTTTGAATAGTTTGCACAGACATGAAGCCAAGCCTCCGTCAATTCCCTAGTCGTGGTTTAATTGTACCCCTATGGTATCAGGTCAATTCAATCTGCGATCGCCCTAGGAGTGGCACCTAACCCTGCGATACTCGGACAGGTATTGCTTAAATAGAGAAAAATTAAAGCTGCGGGGATCCGAACGCTCTCCACCCCGATCAACCAATTTGTGAGTTGTCAGGCGATCGTCCCCTAAACCCGTCGTTGCCACCAACCAGGCGAGGGATCGGTATTGGGCATCCGTATAGCCGCCATGACTGAAACCATTATGATTGCCCCCGGGGGGTGTCTCTAAACTAAAGTGCAGGGCAAAATTATTTACCGAGGCCGAGAATCGTGGATTTGTTTTGACACTTTCTCCCTGGAACTGGGAATTGCCTGCTCCGTAAGCCCGCTTCCCCCAGGGGACGATATGGATGATGGAGCCATTAAGCAAAATATATTCGTGGTAACTTCGTTGGTCTTCGTCCCGAGGATGGTGGGTCTGGAAGGTGCGGATGGTTGTTGCCCCGGAACTGACACTTTCGTGCAGCACAATCAAGGGGGCATGGGTGAGGGGCTGACCCGTTAGATCACTGCCGTAGCGATCGCCGTAGTTACTAGAATCTGCGAGGGCCGAATACCAGGGAGGGGACTCTTGACAATGACTGTGGTGAGCTAGGGCAGTTTGAAACAGAACTTGGTAGGTTTCCCCTTGGCTAGGGACTAGGGGAGTGAGGGATAGGGACGGCGAGGAAACGTCAGCTGGAGCTAAATCTTGACTGGGGCTGGGAGTTACTCCCACGACAAAGAGCAAGAAAAGACCCACACTGGCGATCGCCAAGACCCAACCATGGCAACGAAGGAGTTTGGGCCAAAAATGGTGATGTTTAATCAGACCCATGGGCAATAAGGGGTAAGTTTGGCACAATCTAAAGTGTACTCAATTCCTAAAAGCGGCAGCAGCGATGATTATTGTCATGAAAAGCGGTACTCCAGAAATGGAAGTGGAACGCATCAGCCGGGAAATGATGGACTGGGGGTTGACACCCGAAAAAATCATTGGCAAGCACAAAGTGGTAATTGGCCTGGTGGGGGAGACGGCCGAATTAGACCCGCTGCAAATTAAGGAAAACAGTCCTTGGATTGAGCAAGTTTTACGGGTTGAGCAACCCTTTAAGCGAGTAAGTCGGGAATTTCGCCACAATGAACCCAGTGAGGTGGCTATTTCCACGCCCAATGGTCGGGTCTATATTGGCGAGGCCCATCCAATTGCGATCGTGGCGGGGCCCTGTTCCGTTGAAAACGAAGCCATGATTATTGAGACGGCTCGACGGGTGAAGGCCGCAGGTGGTCAATTTTTACGGGGTGGGGCCTATAAACCCCGTACCTCTCCCTATGCCTTCCAGGGCCATGGTGAAAGTGCCCTAGAGTTACTGGCGGCGGCCCGGGCGGCCACTGGCCTAGGCATTATTACGGAGGTGATGGATGCAGCAGATCTGGACAAAATTGCGGAAGTGGCCGATGTGATCCAAGTGGGGGCCAGGAATATGCAAAACTTCTCCCTCTTGAAGCGGGTGGGTGCCCAGGAAAAGCCCGTGTTACTGAAGCGAGGGATGGCCGCCACCATTGAAGACTGGTTAATGGCCGCTGAATATATCTTGGCCGCCGGAAACCCCAATGTGATTTTGTGTGAGCGGGGAATTCGTACCTTCGATCGCCAGTACACCCGCAATACCCTAGATTTGTCTGTGATTCCTGTCCTGCGGAGCCTCACCCATTTGCCGATTATGGTTGATCCGAGTCATGGTACCGGCTGGGCGGACTATGTGCCGTCCATGGCCAAGGCGGCGATCGCCGCTGGAACCGATGCCTTGATGATTGAAGTTCACCCAAATCCAGCAAAGGCTCTTTCCGATGGCCCCCAATCCCTAACCCCCGATCAATTTGACCAACTGACCCAGGAATTGGCTATTTTTGGCCAGTCCGTGAATCGTTGGCCCCAAGTAGCGGTAGCCTTAAGTTAATTCATCTACACTGCCCGTCGTCCTTCCATGCTCTTTGATCTTGCCCATTTGCCCTACTGGATTATTTTGGGCATGGGTATTCTCCTCTTTTTAACCGTGATCCTCGGAGGTATAGGGGATGAGGATGTTGACTTGGATGGGGATGTGGATGGCGATCTACTGGATATGGATCTAGAGGCCGAAAGTGATATTAGTCCCTTGATGATCCTCCACTGGCTAGGGTTTGGCCGCGCTCCTTTGATTTTGCTGCTGGCCACAGACTTTAGTATTTTTGGCATCGTGGGTTGGTTGCTCAATGTTGTGGCCGCAGGAGTCACCGGCGTTATTCCTCAGGGATGGCTCGGAGGTCTGGTGTTTGCCCTATCCCTAGTTATTGCCTTAGGGTCGGGGGGGCTAATAGCGCGGCCCCTGGGTCAAGTGTTTGCTCAGTTTGGGGAAGAGACCAGTGGCGATCGCCTCCTGGGGTGTGATGGCACCGTGAGTTCAGCCGACATTCCCTACAATCGGGAACAGAAAATTGGTCAGATTACGGTTCTTGATCCGGCTCGAAATCGCCTCACCTTACCCTGTGCCTTACCGGATTGGGCCCAAGTTCAGCCCCGCTATGGCGAGACGGTGATGATTATTGATCGCCAAGCCAGTTATTATCTTGTTCTTGCCAAGGATAGTATTGATCAAGATCAATGGTTTCAGCAAATAAAGGATACTTGAGGTATCATTCAGTCGTTTCTTGCCATTGCAGTTTCTTCGCCATTGCCATGTACCATATCCTTGTTATTGATGATGACCCGACAACCCGACTGATCCTCAAAAATAATCTCACGAAACAAGGACATCAGGTTACGGTCAGTCAGAATGGTGCCGATGGCATTGCGGCGGCCCAAGCTATTAAACCAGCCCTGATTATCTGTGATTGGATGATGCCAGGGGTGGATGGTTTAGAAGTCTGTCGTCAGGTTAAGCATGATCGGCATTTATCGGCGACATTTTTTGTGTTATTAACGGCCAAGGGCGAACTTGAAGATCGGGTGCGGGGGCTAGATGCGGGGGCGGATGAGTTTTTATCCAAACCCATTGAACAGGATGAGTTACGGGCTAGGGTACAGGCGGGCCTGAGGCTCTACCAACTCAATCGCGACATTCAAGAGCAAAAGCAGCTCCTAGAAGCGGAATTTCGTGAAGCGGCCATGTATGTGCGATCGCTCCTGCCCCAGCCCCTAGAAACGCCGATTAAAATTGACTTCCGTTTTATCCCCTCCAGCGAGTTAGGGGGTGATTGCTTTGATTTCTTTTGGATTGACGATCGCCGCTTAGTCATGTACTTACTGGATGTTTCCGGCCATGGTTTAGGGGCGGCCCTGCCCTCCATTTCCGTCTTGAATTTATTGCGGAATGCCAATAGTTCCCTTTGGGGCAGTCAACAACTTGCGGGTATTGATTACAATCGCCCCTGTCAAGTCTTGGCACTTCTAAACCATGGCTTTCAAATGACGAATCAAAATGATAAATATTTCACCATTTGGTATGGCATCTACGATCGCCAGGATCAGACCCTCACCTATGCCTCGGCGGGGCACCCTCCGGCCCTTTTAATTCATAGCGGTGAAAACGAACTGCCCCAGGTCACTGAACTAAAGACCCCAGGGATTCCCATTGGCATGTTTACCGATGTGGATTTTGCCGAAGCAACCCATACCATTCCCCCAGGGAGTTGCCTTTATCTGTTTAGTGATGGCATTTATGAATTTCAAACCCATAGCGGCGAACAGTGGGGGATCGAAGCATTTCAGACCCTATTGGCGCAACACCAAAACAGCCCATCAGACCTGGGCCAAATCCTGGCAGAAATTCAAAGCTTGACCACTCCGGCAGCCCTAGCCGTTGATGATTTGTCCATTGTAGCGGTTGATTTTATGGACAGAACAAAATAACCCTAGGGGCAATATGATATATTCTCCTCTGGCAGGACAGCAGGTTCGATTATGTTTATGGATCGTTGCTGATTGCATTTTGAGTGCTTAAAGATAGTTTTAGAGGCGAGGAGTAGTCTGGGTGGCAGAGTTAGGCTTAATCAAAACCCTGGCGGGATTGGCCTGTGCATTGCGGCAGGAGCGATCGCAGCGGCAGTCGTTACCATCAACAGATCAGCCCTTTTTGGGTTTTGTGCCGACAATGGGGGCCCTGCATCGCGGGCATTTGAGTTTAATTGAGCGGGCCCGCCAGGACTGCCAACGGGTTCTGGTCAGTATTTTTGTCAATCCCCTCCAGTTTGGCCCCCAGGAAGATCTGGCCACCTATCCCCGTAGCCTAGACCAGGATTATAATCTTTGTTGTCAAGCGGGGGTGGATTGGCTCTTTGTCCCCACCATTGAGGAACTGTATCCCCATCCCTCGGCAGAAACAACCCTGGTTCACCCCCCTCGGGCCATGGTTGAGGTTCTCTGTGGGCGATCGCGACCGGGACATTTTGCCGGGGTGATCACCATAGTTCTAAAACTGCTCAATTTAATTGCACCGGATCGGGCCTATTTTGGCGAGAAGGATGCCCAACAGATCGCCATTATTCGCCGCTGTTTAGCAGACCTGAACCAATCCACGGAAATTATTCCCTGTCCCATTGTCCGCGAGGCCTCCGGTTTAGCCCTGAGTTCCCGCAATCAATACCTCTCAGCCCCAGAAAAGCAACAGGCGACTGCCCTATGCCGCAGTTTACACCGGGCCCAAAGGCAATTTCAGCAAGGGATCACCCAGTCCCAGGGGTTGATTGAAACAGTGCAAACGGAATTGGCCCGGGAACCGGCGATCGCCCCGGAATATATTGAACTGGTACATCCCGACACCCTGGTTCCCCTCCAGACCGTAGAGACCGTTGGCCTCTTGGCCGTTGCCGCCCGCATTGGTACCACCCGCTTGATTGATAATTGCCAGTTAGACCTGCGCCCCCCGATCCTGGCCATTGACGGCCCCGCCGGTGCGGGTAAATCCACCGTTACCCGTTTGGCAGCCAAGGCTCTGGGTCTGACCTACCTAGACACGGGAGCCATGTATCGAGCCGTCACTTGGTGGTGTTTACAGGCGGATATTGATTTAGGGGATGGGGTGCAGGTGGTGGAGCAGGTGGGGAACTGCCAGATCAAGTTGCATAGTACGGATCCACTTTTGCCGCCCCAGGTCTGGATCAATGATCAGGAGGTAACGGAATCCATTCGCTCCCAGGAAGTGACGGCCCAGGTGTCCCGCCTGGCGGCCATTCCAGAAGTGCGTCAGCGTCTAGTGAAGCAACAACAGGCCATGGGAGCCAAGGGGGGGATTGCAGCCGAGGGACGGGATATTGGCACCCACGTTTTTCCCGATGCGGGTTTGAAAATCTTTTTAACCGCCTCTCCCCAAGAGCGGGCCAAACGACGTTGGCAGGAATTGCAGCAGCAGGACACCGACATCTCCCTGGATGACCTCACCCGCCAAATTATGGAACGGGATTATAACGACAGCCAACGGGCCTACGCCCCCTTTCGCAAGGCTGCCGATGCCATTGAAGTCTCTACGGATGGCCTCACCATTGAAGCTGTTACCGAAAAGATTGTTCATCTCTACCGGAATTTGAATTGATGCCGTTCGTTGAACTACTGGTGCTGTTGGCGGATGTCAATACAACCCGCTTAGACCCTTTGCATGAGTTGCTCGCCCCCCAATCCCATGTGACGGCCCTAGTCAACACCTTGATTGTGTTGCTTTTAGTGGCAACGGTGGTGGCCCTGGTCTCCCGGAGATTGCGAACTCCCTACGTCATTGGCCTGGTATTAGCGGGTCTGGTCATTCCCCAGGAATCGTTGCCAGAGAACATTGGTCTTAATCCTGAGATTATTCTCAACCTATTTTTGCCCATTCTCATTTTTGAAGCGGCTATTAACACTGATCTCAGTCGCCTTCGCAGCACCATTAAGCCGATTTTTCTCTTGGCGGGGCCCGGTGTGGTCTTGTCGGCGGCCATTACGGCCACCTTACTTCAGTTTGGCCTAGGGCTTGCCTGGATTACGGCCTGTGCCATTGGTGTGATTTTAACGATTACGGATACGGTGTCGGTGATTGTCACATTTCGCAATGTGCCCGTGCCACCCCGTTTAGCCAGTATTGTCGAGGGGGAAAGTTTATTTAATGATGGGACAGCCCTCGTTCTCCTGAGTGTGATTACTGGGATACACGTTTCGGGAACCTTTAGTTTGGGACAGGGTATAGCGGAAATTTTTATCGCCTTTGTCGGCGGTGGCATTCTGGGTTCAGGCCTGGGCTATCTCTGTGTCGGCCTGTTTCAGGAACTGGATGATGCCCTCAGCAATATTTTACTCACCGTTGCGGTATCCTTGGGAACCTTTCAAGTGGGGCAGGTGTTGGGGGTGTCCGGGGCGATCGCCGTGGTGACTGCGGGACTGGTCATTGGTGGTTTGGGGTTTCGGCAAACATCCGCATCCACCCGTGTTACACTGCTCAATTTTTGGGAATATGCTGGTTTTGGCGTAAATACATTTATTTTTCTATTGGTGGGCATCGAGGTCAAGCCAGGAATTCTATGGATGACGATTCCGGCGGCCCTCCTGGCGATCGCAGCCTATCAAGTGGGGCGTATTTGTGCCATTTATCCCCTCCTCTATGGCCTAGGTTTCTACGATCACCCCCTACCCCTAAAATGGCAGCACGTTTTAATTTTTGGTAATGTAAAAGGCTCCCTATCCATGGCCCTGGCCCTGAGCCTGCCCGCCACCCTGCCCGATCGCTCTCAGGTGATCACCTTAGTCTTTAGTACGGTGCTGGTCTCCCTGGTCGTTCAGGGCCTAAGCCTACCCAGCCTCGTTAAACGGCTCAACCTCTCCCGCATTTCCCCAATTCAAAAGCAGATTGAAAGCTTACAACTCAATCTTATTGCGGCAAAGGCGGCTCAAAATGAACTAGGCATTCTCTTGGCATCGGGGAGTTTACCCAAGTTTCTCTATGAAGAACTCTTTGCCAGTTACCAATCGCGGGTTGCTTCCTCGGAAAAAGATCTGCGGGAGATGTACAACCAGCGAATCATCAGTGGCAATGAAGAGGGGGATGAGGCCAAGTACTTAAAAGGAGTGTACCGTCGCCTCTATGTTGCCGAAAAAGGAGCCATTAACGATGCCATTCGTAAAGGTATTCTTTCTGAGGATATTGGTCGAGATTATATTAATAGCCTGAATGAAAAGCTACTGGTGATCAAGGATGATAATTAGCTTTTTTTAGTCGCATTTAAGCCGCACTTGCTAAGTTGCATAGGAGGAAGGGGGGCGATCGGGGAGGGCGGCGGGTTCTTTTTCTGCCAATAAAAACTCTCGCAGAAACCGGGCAATCATACGTTGCAGAAGTCCATTGGCAATCCGTTGTCCCATGGCATGCATTTCCGGTCGTACCATAATTCGGATTAAAGCGGGTACAACTTTCATGGCATCAAACCCAGGTGTGTCCTGGAGAATGCCAAAAATTCGCCGTAAATGCTCTAGACTGTGGGGTTCTTTATTAGCTGGGTTAGATGGGACAGGGGCAGCGGGTTGGCGCAGGAAGGGAATTGGCAAATGAAAGGGGGAAAACTGGCCTAGGGCGTTGCGGCCCCAGTTATCGAGGCTACGGGTGAGTTCATCGGCAAGGCGATCGCGGTAGAGTTGGCCCCGCTCGGAAAAAAGAAACTCAAGGGCTTGTTCTAGGACGGCATTAAAGTCATAGTCACGGCTATCACGGGCATTACGGAGGAGATTCTCTAGGCGATTCCAGCGAAACTGACCATCTTTCAAGAGCAGATTTTTCAAACTGGTTCGCAATTCTGGGGACGGATCCGTCAGTAACCGCTTGGCAATGTAGGGATAGGCCGCACTCAGCACCTTAAAGTTCACATCCACGCCCATGGCAATCCCTTCCATTGTCAGGAGCGATCGCACAATCAGGGCATAGTAGGCGGGCACTTGAAAGGGATACTCGTACATCACCTCAGAGAGTTGGTCAAAAATGCGCTGAATATTTAACTCGGCAACACTGGCTCCCAAGGCATTACTAAAAACAATTGCCAAGGCGGGCACAATCGGGGTGAGATCTACATCTTCCCCCAAAAAGCCTAAATGAACGTAATCTTCGGCTAGGGCCTCGTATTCCCGATTGACAATGTGAACAATGGCATTCAACAGCCCATAGCGTTGGGGCGGCGCAATTTCGCTCATCATGCCAAAGTCGAGATAGGCGAGTTTACCATTGGGCATGGCCAGCAAATTCCCTGGGTGGGGATCGGCGTGGAAAAAACCATGCTCTAGCAACTGCCGCAAGGAACATTGCACCCCGACATTGACAAGGTACCGTGGATCAATGCCCTGGGCTTGAATCAGTTGGGGTTGATTTAGTTTTGTCCCCGTCACCCATTCCATGGTGAGGACACGGCGGTTGGTATATTGCCAATAAATGCGTGGCACATAAACATCGGGGAGGTAGCTATAGAGCCGGGCAAAGCGTTCGGCATTTTTCCCTTCCTGGGTGTAGTCCATCTCATCAAACAGGCGATCGGCAAACTCATCCAGAATTGCCACCAAGTCACTGCGAATACTCTTGATTAGCCGCTGCACCCAAAATGCTAGACCCCGTAAAATAAAAATATCCAGGGTAATACTTTCCGCCAGCCCCGGACGCTGTACCTTGACAGCTACTTCTTCCCCACTGTGCAACCGCCCCCGATAGACTTGGCCCAGGGATGCCGCAGCAATGGGATTGTCCGTCAATTCAGCATAGAGAGAGCTAGGGGTTGCCCCCAGTTCTTCTTCAATCAACTGAAAAGCAACCTCATTGGCAAAAGCAGGCAACTGATCCTGGAGCTTTGTCATTTCTTCTAAATAGATTGCCGATAGCACATCCGGTCGGGTTGAAAGGGCTTGCCCAACCTTGATGTAGGCTGGTCCCAAGTGAGTCAGGGTTTCCCGTAGTTCAATGGCCCGTTTGCGTTGGCGTGCCTTGGTCTGTCCGGTTAATTTATCCCACCAACGATTAAAGAGTAGCCAACAGGTGGGCCAAAGAATAATCAGCCAACGACTAAAGACTAGAAAAGGACGACGACGATAATAGGCAGAAATGGCCTCTGGATCATAACCACTAAACCGTTTATCTTCGGGCATTGATACCGCAGAAATGGGAATATCGGCTTGGTCAGAACCAACCTTGGAGGGCAAAAGAGCCGTTTTCATGGCATAACCAGAGCAGAAGGGCAATGTAACACATTGTAACAAAACCAGACGGGGAAATGATGCTCAACTCCATTACGCCCGCTGCGATTGCGATTCCTGTTTTAGGCTACAACCCCCAGGAATCAGCGTTACAGTGGCAACCAATCTCCACTGGACACAAATGGATACAAACGCAGCCGAATAGGAGGGTGTCTCCGTTTGGGGATTTTTCAACATTTCTAGCTGCACCTGCCGCATGGCTTCTGTGTGTCCCATCACCTGGAGCAAATTTTCATAGTAGGCCACCATAATATCCTTTGTGACCTGATCATCCACCTTCCTGAGCGTTCCCACCTGCGATCGCGCGTCCGCCAACGTAAATGCCCGCCGTAGGCCATAGACCCCATCCCCATTCGTCAGATCGTCGCGCCCCGTACCACAGGCCAATAGCACCACTATATATTTGCCAAAGCACGGATTCAAGATATTCTCAACGCCATTGATAGTATTCAGGTACGGACTGCTGGCATGAGTTTTGAGCAATTTAGTCAAGATGAAACCATCGCTAAAGCCGTGCTTTATGATCTAATTATGATTGGTGAAGTATCCCCAATCGCCCATGGTTAAACTTGAATATCTCACCCGTGGTACCACTGTTAAAGGGATACTACCAAATCACAGCGTCACTGTCATTGATGCGAAGTGGCACGGTAGTGAAGTAGTTGAGTTGACCTATAAGGATGCGACCCGACTGACCATGTCTGGAAAAAGTGGACAGTGAAATTAAGCGGAAATGGGTGAAATTAGGGAGCGGTAATACTGATCCTCAAATTGAGCAGGGGATAGAAAACCGAGAGTGGAATGAAGGCGTTTACGGTTGTAGAAGACTTCAATCCATTCAACAATGGTCGTCCTGGCAATCGCCCGGTTTGGAAACACCGTGGGGTGAATCAGCTCGGTTTTTATCGTGCCGAAAAAGCGTTCAGCGACCGCATTATCCCAGCAGTTGCCCCGACGGCTCATACTACAGGCTATATTAGCTTGCCTTAGTGCCTGTTGATAGTCGTGACTGGCATATTGTGCCCCCCGGTCTGAGTGAAATAATAAACCAGCGCTTGACGGTTTCCGGTGTCCCAAGGCGGCAGACAACGCGGTCAAAACCAGTTCGGTGCGCAAATGCTCGGCAATAGACCATCCCACCACCCTACGAGAGAATAGGTCGAGAATGACCGCTAGATAGACCCATCCTTCGGCTGTCCAGATATAGGTGATATCGGCCACCCACACTTGGTCTGAGGCATCTGTCTTAAAGCAACGATCTAAGGTATTCTCTGCTATCGGTAGCCGATGATTTGAATCCGTTGTTCCCTTAAATTTCCGTCGCAGATGGGCATTGATCCCCAAGTTTGCCATTAATCGGATCACCCGTTGACGGCTGATCGGGAAGCCTTGAGCAGCTAAGGCTGCTTGTATCCTCGGTGAGCCATAGGTTTGACGGCTCTCTTGCTGAATCTGTTGAATCATTTGGCTCATTCCGCCCGTTCCTGCGTCGTCAATGCTCCTTGGTTGCCACCACCCTGGTCAATGGTTGCTTGTTTGACCCATTGGCGTAGGGCACTTTCTGTCAATCCCATTTCCTGGGCCACTTGGCTGATCGGCTTCCCTGACTGTTGCACAATTGCCACAGCTTGAGCTTTTTGTTCGGCAGTAAATGTTCGTCTTGGTTTTTGGCTCATTTGGACATTCTCCTTCATTGGCGACTCTTGGAGTTTGTCCACTTTTTTCAGTCAGGGTCAGTCAATTGTGCAATGTCTGTAAGCCGATCAGAAAAACGAATCGCCCGAAGTCTCGCTATCACTGTGGCAACCGCGCCCATTCTGATTGGAATGCAGCGAAGAACCATAGAGACGACTACATACTTTCCACAACCCTACTAGGGACGGTGGAACAGGCAGCGGTCAATCTGCCGGATGCTTCAGGTCTTAGGCTTAAGAGGCAAGCCTGAACCCCTTGTGGGTGAGGTCGTTGACCCATCTCAGCATTCAAGTATCACTGCATGATTTTATTAAAAATGGTATTATTATTTTGATAATTTTATGCAATCATAGATTCATTGCTTCATGGTTTCATTATGAAAATCATTGCAGTCACTGGGTTTAAAGGCGGGATTGCCAAGTCCACAACAGCGATCCACCTGGCAACATTCCTGAGCAAATCCACTCCAACTTTATTAATTGACTCTGATCCGAATCGCACCTGTGAAAAGTGGTCGGATAGAGGCAATCGTCAGCAAGCCTTTATCGTGACCAATGAGAAAGCAGCATCCCGGCATATTCCGGGCAAGTCTTATTTAACGTGAGTTCTGGATAAGAAAGGGTGAGAGCCGTAGGCTGAAATAAGCAAACAATTCAGCAACTCCCACCCCTATGTCTAGCTTAGAAGACCTTTTCTGCTCAGTCGATGACTTCTGCCAACGTTTTGAACCCCAATGGCAACAGCAACTTTTGCACAGTGGGCTACAAACCCGGAAGCGGAGCCGACAACTGTGCCTGAGCGAAATCATGACGATTGTGATTGCTTTTCACCAGCAGGGCTACCGCACGTTCAAGGACTACTACACCAAGCACGTTTGTCGCTACTGGCACAAGGCATTCCCGGATTTGGTGAGCTATCCCCGCTTTATCAGTTGGTTGCCTTCGCTGTTATTGCCATTGTCTGCCTACTTGCGGTCTTGCTTTGGGCAATGCAGTGGGATTAGCTTCATGGACTCAACCAGCCTGAAGGTTTGCCACAATCGCCGCATCAAGCAGCACAAAGTGTTTGATTTGTTCGCCGAGCGGGGCAAGACTTCGGTGGACTGGTTCTTCGGTTTCAAACTCCATTTAGTTGTGAATGACAAAGGGGAATTGCTCAACTTTACCCTGACCCCTGGCAACACCGATGATCGGACTCCTGTCCCCAAGCTGCTGCAACGGCTCTTCGGCAAGGTATTCGCCGACAAAGGCTACGTCTCGCAAACGTTGGCAAAACAACTCTTGCAGCAGACCGGGGTGCAGTTCATCACCAAGTTTCGGCGCAATATGAAGAATCGCTTCCTCAAGCTCAATGACCGTTTGCTGTTGCGAAAGCGAGCCATTATCGAGATCATCATCGACCAGTTAAAGAACATTTCCCAGGTCGAGCACTCCCGGCATCGCTCCCCGGTTAACTTCCTGGTCAACCTGGTTGGGGGATTAATTGCCTACTGCCACCAGCCGAAAAAGCCCTCGATTGCACTTGACTCAAACTTGCTCCCCTAGGCTTATCCGTAACTGACGTTATTTAGTCCTCGATACCCCTGCTAGGCCAAGCAGCAATGAATTAAAAGAAATTGCAGAAGGTGCTGACTTAGTGATTGTCCCGTGTTTACCCGATGCGTTTAGCCTCAGTGTCATGCTTGACATGATTAGTGAACTACCGAGTCAATGTTTATATCGAGTTCTGTTAACCATCTGTCCACCTCCACCGAGTAAAGAAGCAGAGCAAGTACGTGAGGCTCTAACAGAAGCCCAGATTCCCTTATTTACTGCACAAATTCGCCGTTCGGCTGGGTTCACAAAGGCAGCCGCCCTCGGAGTTGCGATTCGGGATATTCCTGATAGTCGGGGCCGCTTAGCCTGGCGAGATTATGAGGCAGTGGGCCGGGAAGTTATTAGCATACTTGGAGGACATCATGGCTAACTACAAGCAGATTATCAGTCAAGCCAAAAAAGAGGAAATCATACAATCCTCATTGCATGAAGCAATGCAAGCAGGAGAAATGGTCAATCTGTGTGTGCGTGTTCCCAGTCAATGGCGTAATCACTGGAAATCGGAGGCTGCCAAGAAAGGGATAAGCCTGGGAGACTATGTGATCCAGGCCATGAAAGAAATGTACGGTGAGCCTCCAACTGCTTAGGGAAAGCAAAGTAGGAAGCTCAAACTGAGTCATCTATCCAACTGCATTCAGGGCAATCCCAATGCACCCTTGGAGTTTGTCCACTTTTTTCAGTCAGGGTCAAATTGGTCAAATTGAATCGGAGCAGACTCGAAAAGAATTGAGTACCGTCGTTCAACTATTGGCTGGGTTACAGTACAGTAAAAAGCTTATTGAAACCATTTTTCGGTAGGGAATGATGCGGGAATCGGTAATTTATCAAGAGATTCTTTAGGAAGGGGAACGCAAAGGTTTACAACGTGGACTTCAACAAGGACGGCAGGAGGGTCAACGGGAGGAAGCCTGTGCCCTTATCCTGCGTCAACTCACCCGTCGAGTGGGGCCCATCCCTGAATCTTTCGCGACCCAAATCAATCATCTATCCCCTAGAGCAATTAGAAACCCTGGGAGATGCGCTTCTAGATTTCAGTGCCATGAATAACCTAGAGCAGTGGTTTCAGGGAGTAAGTTAATAAACCATCAATATTAACCAAAAGAAATGTAAAAAATCCTTGACGGCTAGGGATTTCATCGTTAAGTTTGGGGGTATTCCCATTTCTTGCCTAAGGAAATGCTAAAAACAATCCGTCGGTGGTTCGCTCCTGTTGCTATTCTGGGTTGCCTTCTTCCCTCCCCTGTTCTCGCCCAGATTACACCAGCGGTTGGGGGTACAGGTACTATCGTTACCGTAAATGGTCAGCAGTTTGACATTGGCGGTGGTGCATTTTCCAGGGATGGCAAAAATTTATTTCACCTTTTTAAGCAATTTGGTCTAAGTGATGGGCAGATTGCCAACTTTTTATCCAATTCCAAGGTTCAAAATATCCTGGCGGGCGTGAATGGTGGCGATGTCAGCTATATCAATGGCTTAATCCAGGTAACGGGAGGCAATAGCAACCTCTATTTGCTCAATCCTGCGGGAATTGTTTTCGGGCCCAATGCCCAGTTAAACGTACCAGCAGCGTTCCATGCCTCCACCGCCCAACGGGTGCATTTTGACGGCGGTATTTTTGACATTAATGGGTTTAATGACTACGCCAACCTAGTGGGAAACCCCACCGGATTTGAGTTTTTAAGTACAGGAATTATTATTAATGAAGGGAATTTAGCCGTTGGCCCAGGGCAGAATTTAACGTTGATGGGTCATCAGGTGTTCAATACAGGAACCCTATCGGCTCCAGGGGGAACCATTACAATTCAGGCGATTCCCGAGACAGGCATGGTGCGGATTTCCCAGGAGGGGATGATCCTTAGCTTAGAGATTCCAGCGGATCGGATCCCCGAAGATGGGGTGATTGAAGCGGTAGATTTACCCCGATTGATTACGGGGGGAGAAGATCGTCCACGGGTGAATAGCGTGGTACATAATCCCGATGGCTCGATTAGCTTGGTGCATGACCCCAGTAGGGTGAATGTGTCCGTTGAAGGAGCAACGGCGGTTGCCAGTGGCACGATAGATGTGTCGAATCCTGAGGGGATGGGCGGACAGATCAATGTCCTCGGTCAAAATGTGGCGATGCTTAATGCCCAACTCAATGCCTCTGGAGGTGTAGGGGGCGGCACGATCTTGGGAGGTGGTGACTATCTGGGAGGAACAGCAGGTACAGGTCGCCTGGATAGTAGTTTCAATGCCCAGCACCTGTTTGTGGACAATAACACTGTGATGACAGCGGATGCGGTAACTCAAGGCAATGGCGGCACAGTGATTAATTGGGCCGATAACAGTACCGTTTTCCAAGGGTTTATTTCAGCCCAAGGCGGGATATTAGGCGGAGATGGCGGCTTTGCCGAAGTTTCGGGACGGGAAACACTACAAATGTCTGGGTTTGCAGATTTGCGTGCCCCCCAAGGAGCCTTTGGAACGCTATTGCTAGACCCCGGTAGTGTCACGATTCGAGCAGGTTCTAATACTAATCTAGGAACAAATATTTTTAATGATGATTACTTAAATTTTCAATTAAGCGCTGCCAGTGTCACGATCGCCACTATCAACGCAACAAGTGGTGGTGATGAAACCATTACGATCGCCGGGAATACCAATATTAATTGGAGTGCTCCAACGACCTTAACCCTGACTGCGGGGCGCAACATTGTTATGAGTCCAGGGGCAGTTATCCAAAATACCCATACCGGCACATCCTTTGATGCGATTGTGTTTAATGCCAATACCGCAGGGACAACGACGGATAACTCTATAGGCATCCGATTAGATAGTGCGACGACCCTCTCGGCACAAGATGGCAATATTCGGCTAACGGGACACGGTGGAAATGGTACAGCTGCTAACTACGGTATTTATCAATTGGTTTCCGCCCAAGTAAGTACGACTAGTGGCAATATTACCTATGACGGCACGGGTGGAAATGGTACAAGTACTAATAACCACGGTATTTATCTGTTAGGGACCAATGTCAGAATCAGGAGTAGCGATGGGGCAATTGAGTTGACCGGCAAGGGCGGTGATGGCACAAGTACTAATAACCACGGTATTTATCAAGCAAGCGGTGCCCAAGTAAGTACGACTAGTGGCAACATTACCTATACCGGAATAGGCTCCAATGGAGCCGATGCCATTCGCACTGAATCGGGTAGTAATCTAATTGGAAATGGCACAACCGGAAATATTTCCCTTATTTCCATCAATAATGCCATCACCCTAAATAATCTCACCGTTAACACCACAGGCAATCTGCATATTAATTCCCCAGGGAATGTTAGCCAAAATGCTAGTTCATCGGTGCAAGCAACTGGCTTAGAACTATTAGGAACTGGAAATTTTACCCTTAGTAGTGCAACCAATGCGATCACCACCCTAGCCGCGAATACCACAGGCAATATTACTGTGGTGACAGAAACCGATTTAACCGTGGATACGGTGAATCCAGATGGGATTGAAAATAGTCAGACGGTGGTGTTGCAATCTACTACCGGCAATATTACGTTGAATCAGCCGATCAAGTCCACCCAAGATATTACCCTAGCTGCCGCCCAAAGCTTTATCAACAATGCTGGAGTGGATGCGTTAATAGCAGGTGGACATTGGCTAGTGTACGCCACCAGTCCAGAAGGTAACGTCAATGGCTGGTCAGTATTGGGAGGCTCACAACAGTTTAGTACGACCTATCCCACACCATCAGGGTTTGCTGGGAATGGTTTTGTTTATAGTGTGGCAGCACTTCCCTTACCTCCAGTTACATCCAATTCTCCGGTCATTCTTTCAACCGCGACACCGACGGTCAATGTACCTGTCGTACCATCTTCACCACCACTATCAACGTCTCCAACTAGCTCAAGTTCTCCACCTTTACCACCCCCGATCATTTTTACTCCGGCGGATTTACCCCTACCCTCCAACCTATCCACCATTTTGCAAGGTCAAGAAGAGGAGGAGATGCCCCTAGAGCAAAGCCTATGTGAATTAGTAGAGGGAGAAGCAGTCCTAGAGATTGATGGAGTACCCGTAGAGTCCGCCTTAGCAGAGCAGTGCCGTTAGATATCCCAGAGATAGCCGAGCCATAAAAATCTAGGATCAAAGCCATGGCAACCACCGCCGATGATGTTAGGTGTTCGCCAGGGAAACTTTCTGAGGCTCAAATCAAGGAGCAAGCCCAAAAGAGCGATCGCCCAAACCAGCCAGTGAACCAACAAATTGGTCACTTGGGAGATCATCTTCGGGAATTAGTTGAGTAGCAAATGCGCTTCAGGCATGGTAGATGATAGAGATATGCGAGACAATCTCTGTAAATACCTAGCGGAAAAATATCCGACTGCCTTTACCCAGTGGCTCCTGAAGGATTCCTCAGAAAATGTATCAATCCTAAAAACAGAACTGAACCTGGAACCGATCCGCGCCGATTCCGTAACATTGGTACAAACCCAAAACTGTATACTCCATCTAGAATTTCAAGTCGAGCCAGAGCCGACATTACCCTTGCGGATGCTGGACTACTGGCTGAGACTTTATCGAAACCATCAGTGCGAGATTGTCCAGGTCTTGATCTTGCTTCGGCAGACCCGGATCACAGTCCCCGATAGATTTGAACTACCAACGACGACCCATCAGTACCGTGTAGTAAAACTCTGGGAAGAAGACCCGAAGCAATTTTTTAGGATTCCTGCCCTATTGCCCTTTGCGGTTCTAGGAAAAACAAAAAACGAAGCAGCCCTATTGCAAGCCGTTGCCGATCAGATTGATCAGATTGAATCGGATCAGACTCGTCAGGAACTAAGTACCGTCGTTCAACTATTGGCTGGGCTACAGTACAGTAAAGAGCTTATTCAAACTATTTTTCGGGAGGGAATGATGCGAGAATCAGTGATATATCAAGAGATTCTACAGGAAGGTGAACGGAAAGGACTTGAACAAGGACTTGAACAAGGACGACAAGAGGGACAACGGGAAGGACGACAAGAGGGGCAACGGGCAGAAGCCTGTACACTCATCCTGCGATTACTCACCCGCCGAGTGGGGCCCATCCCTGATAGTTTCGCGACCCAAATCAATCATCTATCCCTAGAACAAATAGAAACCCTAGGAGAAGCCCTGCTAGATTTCAGTACCATGAATGACCTAGAGCAGTGGTTTCAGGCATTAAATCAGTAAACTATCAATATCAATTAGAAGAAATATAACAAAGCCTTGACAGCAGGGTATTCCATCTCTATTTTGTGGGTAGCTTCATCACTTTGCCTAAATTAAATGTTCAATAAAATTTGTCGATGGTTTGCTCCTGTTGGTCTTTTGGGTTGTCTTCTGCCCTTCCCTGCGATCGCCCAGATCCATCCTGCGGTTAACGCTACAAATACGACCGTGACGGTAAATGGTCAGCAATTTGACATTGGCGGCGGTGCATTTTCCAGGGATGGTAAAAATTTATTTCATCTGTTTCGGCAATTTGGTTTGAATGATGGTCAGATTGCAAATTTTCTCTCCAAGCCCAATGTCCAAAATATCCTCGCTGGCGTGAATGGCGGCGATGTCAGCTATATCAATGGCTTAATCCAGGTGATGGGGGGTAACAGCAACCTCTATTTACTTAATCCCGCAGGAATTGTCTTTGGCCCCAATGCGAGCTTGAATGTACCAGCGGCGTTCCATGCCTCTACTGCCCAACGGGTGCATTTTGACGGCGGTATTTTTGACATTAATGGGTTTAATGACTACGCCAACCTAGTGGGAAACCCCACCGGATTTGAGTTTTTAAGTACGGGAATTATCGTCAATGAAGGGAATTTAGCCGTTGGCCCAGGGCAGAATTTAACGTTGATGGGTCATCAGGTGTTCAACACAGGAACCCTATCGGCTCCAGGGGGAACAATCACGATTCAGGCAGTACCAGAGACAGGCATGGTACGAATTTCCCAGGAGGGAATGATCCTCAGTTTAGAGATTCCAGCGGATCGGATTCCTGAAGATGGGGTGATTGAAGCGGTGGATTTACCCCGATTGATCACTGGAGGAGAAGATCGTCCACGGGTCAATAGTGTGGTACACAATCCTGATGGCTCGATTAACTTGGTTCATGACCCCAGTAAGGTGAATGTGCCAGTGGACGGGGCAACGGCGGTTGCCAGTGGTACCCTGGATGTCTCGAATCTTGAGGGATTAGGAGGGCAGATTAATGTTCTTGGTTCCAATGTTGCCTTTATTAATGCCCAGTTGAATGCCCAGGGAATAACAGGGGGTGGGACGATTCTGGGGGGTGGGGATTACCTAGGGGGTAGTGCAGATACAGGTCGCCTGGATAGTAGTTTTAATGCCCAGAACCTCTTTGTAGATAACAACACCGTCATGAATGCGGATGCTGTGACTCAGGGTAATGGCGGCACGGTAATTAATTGGGCCGATAACAGTACGGTATTTCAGGGAATGATCTCTGCCCGTGGGGGAGAGTTGGGTGGCGATGGTGGTTTTGTAGAAGTGTCGGGGAAAAAGTATCTGCATTTTGACGGACAGGTCAACACCCTTGCACCCCAAGGGCAAGCGGGGATGTTGTTGTTGGATCCCCAAGACTTGACCATTAGCACCGGAGCAAATTCGGGAGTGCCGGTTCCGTTTAATCCGCCCGAAGTTCTATTTACTTTCAATGGTATGAACGACAGTGTGCTGAATACTGCCACCTTAAATGCAGTAACAGTAACAACCAATGTCACCTTACAGGCTACGCGCGATATTCGCTTTAATAACCCGGTGAGTTTAGCCAATCCAGGAGTTTCTTTAACGGCTCAAGCAGGGCGGGATATTTACCTGGATGCCGATATTACAACCAATGGTGGCGACGTTAGTTTACTGGCGGGCCCGGCATCAGGCTATGGCACTGCCGATGCCAATGGCATGATTCGACGAACAGTCGCCGCAGCGCGAACTATTCAGACAAATGGTGGGGATATTGTACTCAATGCCGCCACCATTGACTTGCCTAACCGAAACTTAAACACGAGCAATGGCAGCCATGATGCAGGGTCAATTACCGTCACCAGTACCGTCGGTGGCGTGACTCTCAATGCCCTAACGGCTGGTGCCAGTTTAGCAGGAGCAACCGCTGGCGATGTGGGTAATGGAGGGGCTGTTACCGTCAACTCTGCGGGGGCAATTACCACTGGAGCCATCACCGCTAATTCTAGTCGTACTGGGGCAGGAGTTGGCAATGCAGGCAATGCCGCTCCCGTTAACCTAACGGCCCAAGGTAATGTGACCACAGGCGTGATTTCTACTAATTCCCAACGGACTCAGGATGGTGCTGGAGATGCTGGAGATGCTGGAAATCTAACAATCACTACCCAAACCGGCAATATCCAAGTAGGTGCCATTAATGCTAATTCAAATCGCGCAAATGCCGGGATTGGGGATGCAGGTTTAGGGGGAATCATATCCCTAACGACGGCGAACGGCAATATTATTACCCAAGCCATTAATACCAGTTCTGCCTCTGCAACGGGTGCAGCTAATAATGGTGGTGCTATTTCCTTAACTACCCAAACCTCAGGGAATATTACGCTCCAGAGTGGCAGCCAAAATGTTGATGCAAGGGGCACAACCGGTGGCGGAATAACCATTAATGCTGCGGGAAACTTCACCTACAGAAGTACAAATAGTGGAAACGTCCAAACCAACAATGCGGATCTGCAATTGATAGCGGGTGGTAACTTAAGTATTGCAACATCAAATTTTGGTAATCTTCAGTTTTTGACGACAAATGGGAATATTTTTATTAATTCTGGACAAGATACGGAAATTCTGGGTGGTGGGGCAGGTAATAATGGCTGGACTAGGGTTCGGGCTACAAACGGTAATATCTCTTTGGATGTTAAGGGTAATCTACTCCTGAGGGCAGGCAATAATGGGGACTCCTTTGTTGAGGTCTTAACTGCTACCAGTGGAAACATGATCATTAATGTTGATGGCAACCTCAATCTGCTGGCAGGAACAGCCGCAGGTGGGGGCAGTCGTCGGGCTGATTTAGTGTCAGTGGGTACTCAAACGGTAACTGTGGGCCAAAATATTGCTGTGATTGGCGGTGGAAATGTAAATGCTAATGCTCGGATTGATTCAGCCCTTGCCCAGGGCATTACTGCTGGGGGAACCATTGAAGTCAGGAGTAACAATGGGGCTAACTTTGGCCGGATTTTGTCCTCCAGTACTAGTCAGATTACGGCTGAAAATACTCTAACGGTTGCGACTGATGGGCTACTTCAGTCGGGTGGGGATCTCACCCTTGTGGCCAATGATATGGCCTTAGATGACGGACTGGTCAATGCCGGAACCCATCGAGTGACGCTGCGGCCCTTTACCGATGGTCGGGAGATTGATCTAGGGACAGAAACGGCGGGTAAACTGAGTTTAGTTTCTGATGAGTTAAATAATATTACGGCTGGAATACTACAAATTGGTGATGCCAATAGTGGTAGCATTCAAATCTCTGCTCCCCTATCGCCCACGAATACCAATACGCTGCAATTAGTCACTGGTCAAGGTATTAGCCAAACTGCTGGTGCAAATTTAGCGATCGCCAATTTAGGGTTAATTGCCCAGGGAAATGTTGACCTAGAGAGTTCCGGCAATGCGATCGGTACGCTGGCTCTAAATATTACCGGAAACAACCATGAGTTTAAGTTTAATAATACCCAAAACTATGTTATTGGTGCGGTAGCGGGTAACAGTGGTCTGAATCTTGCCAATGGTACGATTGTTCTCTCGATTGAGAATAACAACACCGTCACTCAAACCCAGCCGGTGATTGCCCAAGGACTCGCCTTTTCTGGAACAGGTTCCTTTACCTTTGATCACACGGGTAACACCGTTCAAACCTTTGCCAGTGATGCGACGGGTGATATTGAATTTATTAATTCAGGAACATTGATCATTGGTCAAGTGAATCCAACGGGGGTGACGGGGGCCAATAGCGTTAATATTCGCACTCAATCAGGCAATTTAATCTTGAATCAGCCAGTGCAAGCCCAAAACTCAATTACCTTGGTGACTCCCAATAACTTTATCAATAATTTCGGATCGGGAGCAATTCAATCCACGGGCGATCGCTGGTTAGTATATTCTTTTTCACCAAGTTCCAATGTTAATGGTGGTTTAGTGGGAGCTGAGCAGTTTAATACGGCTTATCCAGGGGCAGCCACTTTTGCGGGTAATGGTTTTCTGTATCAAATCAATCCCAGTCAACTGAATCCTAATACCGTTCTCCCTGACCCTAGCTCCCCAGAATCAACGTCTATCAGTTCCACGCCAACACCCTCTTCTACATCATCGTCTACCCTTAGTACTCCAGTCACCTCCACCAGTTCCCAGGTGGATATTATCCCCGATGATCCTGATACCAATGGCCCCTCGGATATTGCCACAATTCTTCAGGGACAAGAATCCGCCTCTAATTTTGATGAAGAGGTACTGTGTAATTTGGATAGCGAAGCGGCAAGTGCAACCTTCAACGATCTCACCCCTGAGCAATGGGCTAAAATGCATGATTCTTTTGATTGTCTGTCTCCTGATATGAATATGAATTAAGGGCATCTCGACAAGCACGCCGATAATATTTTTCTATCCACTCTGGGTCTTTGAAAAACCGCTGCAAACTAGGAGTATCTTCCAAGCAATCTTGAATCCTGTCTCAGCAGTTAGAGAGAGTATGATTCCAACTTTTAGTTCGTCGTTCAGGCTGATACTGGCACTTCAGCATATGCATCCGAAGAACCTGCAAGTAGCTGGCAAGTTCCCTTTCTTCACTACGCCCCAAGGCCTCTAATTCCTCTAGCAAATTTTCACCGTCTAAGTCTGCCCAGCATCCTTTTCGTAGATACTCAGCCTGTTGTTGCGTCCATTTTAGGAAGTCCTGATCATAAAGTGCGGCTTTACCCATCAGGGCACCTTGATTAATTCAAAATTTGGGGCGATCTCAAACGAGATTTCAATGGTTCAGCTTCTATTTTTAGCAGATCGAGTAATTAATCGAGGTGCCCGTTAAAGATACTCTTCAAAAAGTGGCAAGGACATTAAACCGTGTCCATTGGGCAGATGGTGGTATCCATCGTGTGCATCCATGGACAGATCGGCGGTTGGCGGCGATGCCAGGGGAGCATGGCAGGGCGATGGCATTGGTGGGCATCCGTAGATGGGTTAGTCCTAGAGCGATCGCCTTTTTATGGGCCATGGGTGCATGGTGTCTGAGTTCCCATTTTGGGACTACTTGGTTAAACTAGATATGTGAGCCTGCGACAAGGGCGGGTGTTCCTCAACATTAGCCTGTAGTCATGCGGATCATCTCCAGAAAAACCTTAGTTGCCTTTTTGGAACAACACCCAAACTATAATATTGCGATTAAGTCTGAAGCTGGCTATGACGCAGCCCTTGAGCAAATTGCCGTGCTGATGGACGCAAGGGCTGGGACTCCTGAAGCCGATGCCCTGGATGTCTTGGCTACATTGGTTGAGAATTATGAAAATCAGCACTACCCGATTGGCCTGCCTGACCCGATCTCAGGCATTCGCTTCCGTATGGAACAACAGGAGTTGAGTCAGGGCGATCTGATTCCCTTTATTGGTAGCCGTTCAAAAGTATCTGAAGTTCTTTCTGGTAAACGTTCTCTGAGCCTTCAGATGATTCGGAACTTGCACCAGGGACTAGGCATTTCCGCCGAAGTTTTGCTACAGGAATCAGGTGCAGGGAATGGGCGGTAGCCCTCTCCGTTTGGGTGGGCCCGGTGGTGAACACTTTGGACTTGGCGGTGGTGGGGCATCCCCGATGGTAGCCGATGCCTGGGGGGTAGCCATGGGGCTACGTTGTGATTGGGGTATTGATGGGGCAGTCCTGGGGTAGTGGCGATCGCTGGGGGTGAAAAATACCCTTATAAGCGGATCGAGTTCTGAATGGCTAGAATCCTTTGATAGAGAGACTTTCACCCTTATAAGCAATGGGGTTGATGGGGCGATCTCTAGTCCCGCTAGGGGGTGGATAGAGGGTAGACTGGGGAACGCTTTTCCCCAGTTGTCGGTATTCCCCGCAGGTTCAGCGATGGAAAATGGAAAAAGCCCTAACCGTAAAGAGCTAGGGCTTTATAATTGCTTTATAATTTTTGAAAATTTATTTTCCAAAGCAGATTCGGCTCTGTTTAACGTATCGGAGAAATTTTGATGATCGCCTCAGTTGCACTCAAGCCTAAACCCATCCCATCGGAGCAGCAGTACATTGTTTTGCAAGGGGTGAGTTGGGCAACTTATCAGAATTTAGTCAGAGAAATTATCCATGAACAACGCGCCCGGATCACCTATGACCAAGGACAGTTAGAAATTATGGTGCCATTGCCTGAGCATGAATCCTATAAACGTCTTTTTGGGCGAATGATTGAAACCACCACCGAGGAACTGGGCCTAGAAATTCGCAGTTTTGGTTCATGTACCTGGGGCCGAGCGGATTTACAACGGGGGATCGAGGCCGATGAAAGCTATTACATTCAACAGGAAAAAAGTGTCCGTGGCCGGATCAATTTAGATTTAAGTACCGATCCTGCGCCTGACTTGGTGATTGAAATTGATATTACGAGCAGTTCTCTCAACCGGATGGGGATTTATGCAAGGTTGGGTGTGGGAGAAGTCTGGCGATTTGATGGGAGTCAATTACGGTTTTATATCTTGCAGGAGGGCAGCTACACCGAGGTTGAAGTTTCACAGGTTCTTCCACTCCTCCAACGGGCTGATGTTCTCGCAATGATCCAAAAAGCCCAAGAAACGGGGGAAACAACCTGGATTAAGGCCGTGCGGGAGTGGATCAGAACTTTAATTTAATTTAATTCAAGAAAAGGGAGGATTAACGATATGAAACTCTTAGATATTGTGGCTTTAGTTCAAGACTTTCCTGAACTGGGGTTATACCGAGGCAATGTTGGGACGATTGTTGAAGAATATGAGCCTGGGGTGTTTGAGGTGGAGTTTAGTGACACAACCGGCCGAGCTTATACTATTCAAACCTTGCACGATTCTCAATTAATGCCGCTGCACTGTGGGCATGGGGAGCTTCGGGTGGTCGGGGGATGTCCCGTAGTCGGTTCAGGCTAAAGTCGCAAATATGTGTAATTCAGTAAATGCAAGGGTTTTAGACTTCTTTTATCGTCAACAGAAGTGATGAGAGAAAGATTAACGTCATTCATAGTAAACATCATTCATGAAAAACATTATTCATGAAAAACGTCACAGTGATGAGGGAGGGACGGGGAAGTGGCGATCACTGTGGGGTATCCGTGATCCGTAGCGAGGGGTGGACTAGGGCATGGGGAGGGGGTTTGGCAATGGCGATGGGGGAAGTGGAGGGCGGCAGTGGGGCAAGCCTGAGGCCGGTGGTGGGGCAGTAGCCGTGGCCATGGAGCTTCGGGGTATTTTCCCCATGGATGGGCCCGGTGGCATGGACATGGGGCAGCCATGGGCAGAGCGATCGCTATTTTGATGGGCTGAGTCGGTTCGTAAGTAACTAGAAGTCTTGCGGGGACTGGGTTTCACCGAGAAAACCGTCAAAACCGTAAGTGAAACTTGATGGAGGGTGGCCATGGGCCCGGTGGGGACTGTGGCCAGGGGGTAGCCATGGGGGGATGGGCATGGCGATGGGGCGGACTGGGGCATTTTTGCGGCGGCCGTGGCTATGGGGTAGGGCCCGGTCGGGCCGGTGGTGGCGATAGGCAGATGGGCGGCGATCGCTATGGCATGGCCAGGGCCCGGTCGGTATCCATAATCCGTAGCGGCGATCTCTGTGGGGTGTGCATGGGGGAGCTATGGGCAATGCCAAGGGCCCGGCGGCCGGTAGTGGGCCCGCAGTTGTTCAGCGATCGCTAGGGCATGGAGTGGGGGCGGCGGACAGGGGGTGGCCAGGGCATGGCCGTGTTTCGTAGCGAGGGCGGACTATGGCTCAGGGAAAGGGTTCTAGGTTTTTGAGTGGGGAGCTTCGGGGCGGTTCCCCCCATGGATGGGCCCGGTGGCGATGGACATGGGGCGGCCGTAGATGGGGGAGCTTCGGGGCATGGTCGGGGTGGCCCATGGGGCCTGATCCGGCGGCGCGATGGCGGGCCGAGGGCATGGGCAGGGCTTTTGTGATCGGAGCTATGGGGCGGCCCATCGGGCCTATTTTGTGATCGGGGCATTGGCATGGCGATGGGCATGGGCGGAGCGGCGGCCGGTGGTGGGGCCGATAGTCTATGGGTGGATGGGGATAGAAGTCGGTGAATAAGTTAGATAAGTTAGCAATAGATGGGTAAGTAAGTAAACGCTGGGGCCGAGGGCATTTTA